>JAZSLE010000015.1:0-15598 GCA_045535215.1 Eubacteriales bacterium | reverse complement strand
GCGAATCTACCGATCTGCTCCCCGAAAAGGTGCTCATATCCGCAAGTGGCAGTACTGAATTCAAGATAATAACAGGCGCAAACATTCCCGCGGCATTCCGCGAAAAGTTTGGAATTTTCGCTGATAAGCTTGAAGAGACGTCCGGTACACGCTTTAAGTCCAGCGACGACTTCCTTCGTTCTGATATTGATCCCGATCCACTGTTGGAGATCCTATTTGCTTCTACTAACAGAAAAGAGAGCATCAATCTTTACCGTTCGATCAATTATGACGGATACGCAGTAAAGTACGATGGAAATAAGATTGTTATCGCCGCATACACTCCCGAAGCTATCCAGCTTGCTATTGATGGATTCTTTGAGAAATGCATAGAGGTCGTTACAGACGACAGCGGAAACAAATCCGTTTACCTCGTAAAGGAGCTTGTTTATAAGGGTGAGGATGACTTGCTCTTCGGTGAGGACATATCCATCGCGGATTATACGGTAATATACTCCAGAGAGGCAGAGGGAGCTGCTAAAAAGTTCGTTAGTGCAGTTGAAAAGTACTCGGGTATAAAGCTTACAGCTTCCCGCGATATTGACACCCCCGTTTCCGCAAACGAGATAATAATCGGTGAGACAAGAAGAAACGAGACGAGAGAGCTTCAGTCCGTTTCTGCTATCGAGATAGGAATAAAGGTCGTAGGCAAGAAGCTGGTCATCCGCTCCGGCTCTCCCTATAACATAGAGGATGACATCCAGACGATAATAGACACATATCTCCCCGTATCCGCATTCCCGAACTTCCCAATAAATCTTGAGGCAGCCTTCTGTCCGTATGCGGGAACAGATAGGATCTCGCTTACAGAAGGCGCTGATTTAAGAATAATGTCCTTTAACATCCTCACTGAGGGTTGGGCTGACAACTCCGAAATGGAGCCGAGAGTCACCGGTGTTATCGGATGTATAGCTGAGTATCTTCCCGACGTTATCGGAATCCAGGAGGTTTCTCCCGCTTGGTATAAGCAACTCAGAGACTTCCTTGGAGACGAATATGAATTCATAAACTCGGATATCCTCGGATCCAAGAACTACAACTACACCGCTCTTGCATACAGAAAGGCAACAGTTGAGCTTGTTGAGACCGACCTTCACTTCTACTCGCAGGGTAACTTGCAGAGGATCCGACTTCTCAACACGGGTGTATTTAAGCTCAAATCCAACGGTAAGCAGTTTATCGTTACGAACACACATTACAACGCTAACCACACGAGCGCTGAGTTTGATACAGAGGTAAGATACGTTCAGGCTACAGAGTTCCTTGAAAAGGTCAAGGGATATGCCGCAAAATACAACTGTCCTATAATCTCTACCGGAGACTATAACTCTACTGAAGGATCAAAACCGTATAATAAGACGACGGAAGACGATTTTATGCTTTCTTCAAAGTATACCGCAAAGAAGGTTAACAAGGTCCTTGCTTGCCACAACGTCGGCGTCTGGCCGGGTGATGCATCCTCGACGATAGACCATATCTTCTATCATGGCGATATCACTGCGCTCTATTTCACAACGCTTATGGATAAATATCTCGTAAAGGCATCCGACCACTGCCCGATATATACCGACTTCGCGTTTAAATAATAAGCTATTCAAGGCTGCGGCTCCGATGATTTTTGTAGGAGCCGCAGCATGTCTGATTTTTCCATAGAAGCATTATTTTTGAAGAAATGCAAAATATTATGATACGTCAGAAAAACGAAAGGAATACCGTGAAAATGAAAAGGATATGGGCATTTGTTTTGATCTGTTTTATACTTCTTCCGCTGGTTGCATGTACTAACACAGGTGACGTGGAAGAAACCACCCCCGCAATTACCGATGAACCTATCCCCGAAGGAACGATCGCCATTACAGACGGCGGACAAACCGATTATACTCTCATAACCGGCGCTTACGTTTCTTCAAGCTTTCAAGCTTGCTTCGGCGATTTCGAAAAAAAACTTGAGGACCTTACAGGAGCCGACTTCAAGACATCAGATGATGCTCTGACAACCGATACAGCCCCCGCGACGCAGATGGAGATCGTTTTTGCATTCGCGAACAGGGAAGAGAGCAAAGAGCTTTATAAGTCGCTTAACTACGACGGATATGCAATAAAGCATGACGGCAATAAAATATTGCTTGCGGCATATATACCCGAGGCGATAGAGCAGGCGATCGAAGCCTTCTTCAATGAATGCACAGAACTTTATACTACGGCCAGCGGCAAGACAAGACTTTACTACGTAAAGGATAAGCTCGTTAAGGGGGATCGCGCAGTTTTGTTTAACGGCGACCGCTCGATAGAAGATTACACAATAATCTATTCAAGTACTGCTGTGGAAGCAGCAAAGAAGATCGCAAGCACGATTAAGGAGTTTACCGGAATCACTGTTCCTACAGGCCTCGATAAGGTGACTGCGAGAGGTGAACACGAGATCCTCGTTGGTGATACCGACAGAAAAGAAAGCATCGCGTTCAAGGTGACCTCCCTTACCTCTATAGGCGTTAAGGTCGAAGGCGAAAAGATAATTATAAAGGGCGGTACTCCCGGTAACATAAATCTCGACGTAGACGTTATTATAGATCAGTATTTTGCAAGCGTAGTTCCGAACCTTCCCGCAGGCATTGAGGCTTTCCATCTCGCTTACCGCGGAAAGGACAGAGTTGAATTCACGACTGAAGCAGACGTTAGAATAATGTCCTATAATATTCTTTCCGATGATTTTAGCGATTCGTTGCCACTCATCCCCAGAGTATCCGCTGTAATTGGATGCATACTGGAATATAAGCCCGATGTTGTGGGCTTGCAGGAGGTATCGAAAAATTGGTATAAGTACTTCAAGGAATATTTGAAGGATGAGTACGTACTCATAAACACCAATATACTCGGCAAAGAAGACAATAACTATACGGGTCTTGCATACAGAAAGGAAACGGTCGAGCTTCTTGAAAGTGACCTTATGTTCTATTCGGTAGGTAACAACCAAAGGCTCCGACTTATTAATACCGGTGTGTTTAAGCTCAAGGCAACGGGTCAAACGTTTGTGGTCACCAACACACATTACAATGCAAATCACGGCGGAGATAATACCAAGCAGAGAACTATACAAGCAACCGAGCTCATAGCGAAGATAAAGGAATATGCTACAAAGTACAACTGCCCGGTATTCTCTACGGGAGACTACAACTGTGACGAAACAACAACGCCTTATAAGCTGATGATAGAAGAAGGCTCTCTTCTTTCTTCAAAGGACTCCGCAAAGGAAACGGGATTGGTGCTTCAGAGATACGTAGACCATATATTCTATTACGGTGACGTTACCCCCTTGTACTTCACAACGCTTTCTGACGCTTACTTGGATCCTACATCCGATCACAAGGCCCTCTTTACAGATTTTTCATTTAACTGATCGATTACCAATACCTGTGACTCCGAGCGCATCGGAGTCGTAGCGTGTGTAAAATAAAAAACAATATTTTAGAAAAAGGTGAAAAAGCATGAAAAAGATATTAGCATTTATTTTGATCTGTCTTACACTTCTTCCGCTTGTTGCATGTGCTAACACAGGCGATGGAGAATCAACCACTCCCGAAATCACCGATGAACCCATCCCCGAGGGAACGGTAGTTATCGCAAACGAAGGAAATACCGATTATAAGCTTATAACCGGTGCTAATGCATCATCAAAGTTTAAGCTCGTGTTCGGCTCTTTTGCTAAAAGACTCGAGGAACTGACGGGCGCATACTTCAAGACCTCGGACGATTTCCTCAGATCCGATATCGATCCCGCAACACAGGCCGAGATAGTTTTTGCATCCGCAAACAGAGAAGAGAGCAAGAACCTGTATAAGTCCATCAACTACGACGGTTACGCAATAAAGAACGAAGGCAACAAGATATTGATCGCCGCTTATACTCCCGAGGCTATAGAGCAGGCAGTTGAATCGTTCTTTAACGAATGCACAGAGCTTAAAACCACAGCCAGCGGCAAGACAAGGCTTTACTACGTAAAGGATAAACTCGTTAAGGGCGATCGCGCAGTTTTCTTTAACGACGATCTCTCCATTAAGGATTACACCATAGTATATTCCGAGGAAGCACAGGAGGCCGCACAGAGCCTTGCTGCCAAAATCAAGAAGGTATCCGGCATCGCTGTTCCTACAGCGCTCGATAAGAACACTGAAAGAGGCGAAAACGAGATTCTCGTAGGTGAGACAAACAGAATCGAAAGTCAGTCCTTTAAGGTTTCCTCTCATATCTCCATAGGAATCAAGATAGACGGCAAGAAGATAGTTATAAGAACAGGAACTCCCACAAACATCAATCTTGATATAAACGTTATCATTGACGAGCATTTTGGCGGACTCGTTTCTCCTAACTTACCCGCGGACCTTAATTCTCTCCACCTCGCATATAACGGTAACGACAGAGTTGACTTTACTGATGGTGCGGACATAAGAATAATGACCTATAACATTCTTTCCGAGGAATGGACTCCCGACGATCCCATCGCTCCCAGAGTATCCGGTATCGTAGGATGCATCCTTGAGTATAAGCCTGACGTTGTAGGTATCCAGGAGATATCAAAGAACTGGTACGTTTACCTTAAGGATTACCTCTCCGATGAGTACGTATTCATAAACTCCAAAATCCTTGGCAAGGAAAACAACAACTATACGGGTCTTGCATACAGAAAGGAAACAGTAAAGCTCCTTGATACAGACCTTATGTTCTATTCCGTATACAACAACCAGAGACTTAGACTTCTCAACACAGGTGTATTTGAGCATATAGCAACCGGTCAGAAGTTTATTGTAACAAGCACACACTATAACGCTAACCATAAGGGCGCAGAGATAGAGAACCAGAACAGAATCGTTCAGGCGACAGAGTTTCTTGCAAGAGTAAAGGAACTTGTAAACAAGTACAATTGTCCGATATTCTCTACAGGAGACTATAACTGTAACGAAAAATCCGAGCCCTACAAGATAATGACAGAGGACGGCTTCCTTCTGCATTCCAAGGACACCGCGAAGGCAAAGGGTCATGTAAAATCAAGCTATATCGACCACATACTGTATCACGGTGACGTTACTTCCTTGTACTTCACAACGCTTGTCGATGCTTATGCTGAGGGTGCGTCCGACCACAAGCCGATATTTGCCGACTTTAAGTTTAACTGATTGTTAGATAATTGCAATCATACAATTTTTCGTTGAAGAAAGGTATATGATTTTGATTAAAAAAATAATTTCTTTCGCATTATTGCTGTGTATGCTTCTTTCATTTGCGGCTTGCTCATCCCCGGAAGATCCCGGGGTGAGCGAACTGCTCGAGGAGAAGGTGCTAATATCAAATAACAAGAATACGACCTATAAAGTAATAACAAGCGGAATCGCTTCATCCGCTATTCGTAGTTGCTTTAGTGAATTTGTTAAGAGACTTGAAGAGGTGTCGGGTGCTAGTTTTAAGACGTCCGATGATTTCCTTAGATCAGATATAGATCCCGCTGCGCAGGTAGAGATAGTAGTTGCATACGCTGACAGAGCCGAGTGCAAAGCACTTTACGATACCATAAAATACGACGGTTACGCAATAAAGAACGAAGGCAATAAGATAATCATTGCCGCATATACGAGCGAGACGCTTCTTCTCGCAATAGATGATTTCTTTAACAAATGCACAGAGGTCGTTACCGATGAAAACGGCAACGTCAGCTATTATTTTATAAGAAATATCACCGTGGAGGGTGAAAAGGAGGCTGTCTTTAACGTTGACAAACCTCTTTCGTCTTACAAGATAGTTTATTCCAAAGAGGCAGAGGAAGCCGCAAAGACTCTCCGGTCCGCACTCAAAAAGTCTACGAAGTTAGAGCTTCCTATGGCGCTTGACAAGGACACCGAGGAAACCGAGAACGAAATACTTATCGGCGCTACGAACAGAAAGGCTTCGACTAATTTGGCCGAGATCGGTCGCGAGTACGTCGGCATAAAGGTAGTAGGCAATAAGATAGTCATCCGCTCCGGCACAGTGATGAATATAAACGTTGATATGCCTACCATTACAAGCTGGTATTTTTCAAGTGCAATTATCAATTTCTCGATGGATTTTGAGTCAGTAATTCGTGCATACAGACCGACTGACCGCGTTAACCTTACAAACGGTGCGGATTTCAGAATAATGTCGTTCAACATTCTTTCCGAGGAATGGGCAACTAATGCCGGCCAGGGACCGAGAATAAGCGGCGTTGTAGGATGCATTCTTGAATACAAGCCCGAAATTATAGGTATACAAGAGGTATCTACACTTTGGTACAAGGAACTCAAAGAGCGTATCGGAGACGAGTACGAATTCGTTAATTCAAGTGTTTTCGGTGTGAGAAATTACAACTACACCGCACTTGCATACAGAAAGGATTCCGTGGAGCTTGTGGACAGCGACTATTTCGCATACAGCCAGGGCAACGATCCAAGACTTAGACTTATCAATATGGGCGTATTCAAGCTGAAGAGCAGCCAAAAGCAGCTCGTTGTTATCAATACTCACTTTAACGGTGACAGAGAAGACATTGCCAAAGTGCAGGCGAATGAATTCGTTACAAAGGTAAATGAGTATAAGAAAAAGTACGATTGTCCCTTAATCGCGACCGGAGACTATAACTGCAGTGAGGGCTCTGCACCGTACAATATCATGATGAACATAGACGGATTTGCAGAAGCAAAGCATACCGCAAAGTCTACCGGAGTTCTTTACAGCACGGGTCACCCGTTGAATACGAAACCCAGCCCGGCTACAACATCGATTGACCACATTTTTTACACAGGAAACGTAGTACCGTTGTATTTTACGACGCTTATGGACGATTATCTCCTCTTTGCTTCGGACCACTGTCCTATATTTGCAGACTTTAAATTTCAGTAAATCGCGTAATTAATAAGGTGAACATATGAAAAGAATACTTTCACTTATACTTGTTGTGATTATGCTTGCGTCAGTGCTTTCATCGTGCAACAATACACAGAATATTCCCGATGCAGTGCAGACCGATAGCGGAGAAATAACTCCCGAGGTTACACAGACTCCGGTAGAGCCGATAGCACTAATTGCTTCAAGTGGAGAGTATGCGTACGACGTAGATCTTAACGACAAGGCTCCTCTCGATTATAAGGACGAGTACAAGGACTTTCTTATGCTACTTGAAGAGAGAACCGGAGTACACATAGCCGAGGATGATAAAGAAAACGTTGACACGGCTTCCACGGACAAGCCCAAAATATACTTTGGCGGCTCCACCTCTGCCGAAAGCAAGGATGTGTATGCTTCTATAGGATTTGACGGATATGCCGTTCGCTACGTCAACGGAAGCATCGTAGTCGCCGCATATACGCTAGACGGTTTGAAAAAGGCGAGTGAAAGCTTTTTCAATGATTGCACGGTAGTGAAAACGGCAGAAGACGGCTCAAAGGAGCTTTACTACGTTAAGGATGTTACTTACGAGGGAACTCAGGGACTCTTCTTCACTGCAGAAAATCCTTTAAATGATTACAAGATCGTTTACTCCGCCAACTATGCAACCCTCGCAAAAACGATTGCAAACTGTGTCCGCATATATTCCGGAATAAAGCTTGAGATAGTTACCGATGATGCTCCCGTTTCGGAAAAGGAGATCATAATAGGAAACACGAAGAGGGAAGAGAGCAAGGTGCTTGACGACGTTGATATATCTTTCTACGAGATACGTGCCGTCGGTAAGAAGCTCGTTATACGCACAGGTCTTGACGACTATTCAAGCAAGGTGTGCGAGCCTCTTCTGAATACGTATCTTTATACGTCACCGTCTCTTAATTTCCCTGCAGAAACCGCCGAATCCAAATTCAGATACTATCCTGCCGAGGCGGCCGAGCTTACCGAAGGCGCTGACGTAAGAGTAATGTCGTTCAACATTCTTAACCAGGCGTGGATGACCACAAATCCCGAGACCGAATCGAGAGTTGCAGGCGTAATGGGATGTATAGACCATTATTCTCCCGACGTCGTAGGACTTCAGGAGGTGGACAGCGATAATTGGTATAAGTACTTTGATCAGTATTTAAGTGATGAATACGTATTCGTCAACGATGATTATAAGGGCATTCCCCATATGAACTACACGGTGTTGGCATACAACAAGAACAAGGTCAACTATATAGAGGGCGATCTTCTTGTTTTCAGCTCGGGAACGAGGACCTTGCGCTTGGTTAACATAGGTGTATTCGAGCATAAGGTGACCGGTAAACGCTTTATCGTTACTTCAACTCATATTTCTGTCGGAAGCGAATCCGAGAAAATGGTCCACTCCATAGAGTTTTCCAAGAAAATAAACGAGGTTGTTGAAAAATATAACCTCCCGATATTATGCACGGGAGACTATAACGGAAGGGAGAATACGGCACACTTCAGAGAGATCATAAGCAGAACCTCTTTGCTTTCCACAAAGGTAATGGCGGAAACAAAGGGACTTATGTACGATACACATCACGGTATGAATAAGATGCCTAATTTCTCTGAAACCTCTATCGACCATATACTATACAAGGGTAACGTTACTATAAAGTATTACACCTGTCCTGCAGACAGCTACGTTGTGCATTCATCCGACCACACACCGCTGTTTACCGATTTCAAATTTAACTGATATCAAAATTATTTGATTGAAAGGAAGTTACTATGAAAATTAAGTATATTTCATTACTACTTCTTCTCGCACTCATAATTTCAAGCTTTTCTGCTTGTATGGGAAGGGGAGATTTCGCAAACGTAAGCACTACTCCCGAAGATACGATTACACCCGAGCCGATCCCCGAAACGCTTACCGTTGTTGCGATTGACGGAACGTCTCCTTATACCATAATAAGAAGCGCAAACGCTACGATCACGATAGAAGAGGAATACCGTGATCTTATCGCAACACTTATAGATAAGACGGATGCGTATTTCAGAAACGATACGGACAGACAGATTTCCGGTACCGACCTTTCTCAGAAGTCAGAGCTTTTATTCGGCCCTACTACGCGTGAAGAAAGCAAAGAGGTATATGCCTCTATCGGATTTGACGGATATGCTGTACGCTATATCAACAAAAAAATAGTAATAGCAGCGTATACTTACGAGAATCTTTGCAAGGCTGTAGACGTATTCTTCTCCGAATGCACAATACTTAAGCCCGGCGAGGACGGAAAAGCAAATCTTGACTACGTAAAAGACTTTACTTACGAAGGCACAAGTGGACTTTTCTTTACAAAGGATAATCCCATAGAAGACTATAAGATAGTTTATGCATCTAATTATGCGGCAATCGCATCGAATCTTGCATCTGCAATAGAAAAGTATCAGGGAGTAAAGCTTGAGTGCGTTTCCGATGCCACTCCCGCTACCGAAAAGGAAATACTTCTCGGTGAGACCAACAGAGCAGAGAACTCTCAGTTGCAGAACGTTGACAGAGCAAGTTACGGAGTAAAGGTGGTCGGAAGCAAGATTCTGATCAAATCCGGACTTGAATCCCACGCTTCATATCTGTTAAAGCCGCTTATTAATACATATCTTTATACGGCTCCCGTACTCAACTTCCCGAAGAATGTAAACGCGCAGGATTACAGATATTCTCCCGAGCAGACGGCAACCTTGGCAGAGGGCGCTGATTTACGTATAATGTCCTTCAATATTCTCAATCAGCAATGGATGGATAGACCCGAAACAGTATCGAGAGTCCCGGGTGTTATAGGATGTCTAAGCTACTATATGCCCGACGTTGCCGGACTTCAGGAGGTTGACCCCATATGGTACAAATTCCTTGATCTCTACCTTGGCGAAGATTATGTCTTTGTAAACAGAGACTGTGACGGCGTCGCAAACTATAACTATACGGCTATTGCTTATAACAAGCATACAGTTACCCTTATAGAGAGCGAGACAACGTATTATACGAGCGGAAGCAGACGCATACGTATGCTTAATATGGCTTTGTTTGAGCATAAGGCTACCGGTGAGCGCTTTATAGTTACAAGCACACACTTTGCCGCAGGCGAGGGCGAGGCAGTAAGACTCAGCCACGCTATCGAGTTCGCTAGGAAGATAAACGAGTATGCGGAAAAGTATAAGGTTCCTATGTTCTGTACCGGTGACTATAACAGCTGGGACGATAAGCCGCCTTATCTGCACGTTGTTGAGAACACACCTCTCAGATCCTCCAAGCACGACGCTATGAGTAAAGGAACTGTCGGAAAAATTTTGCAGACTTCACACGGCCTGGGCACAAGACCCATATTAAACGTAAAATCCATAGACCATATTCTCTATACCGGAGCAACACTCTTGTATTACACCACGCTTATGGACGACAATCTTGCATTTGCTTCAGACCATACACCTATATATGCTGATTACAAATTCAATTAAAGGTTAAAATAAAAATGAGTATAAAAGAAAAAAAGACGCTTATAAAGATCATATGTCTTGTAGTGCTTGCCGCTATGCTCTTATTTCTTATAGCTTTTTGTACGTTCAGCGGTAACTGCAATGGAGGTCTTGAAACCGATGCTCCGTCCACAACTCCTCTATCCGGTACCACGTCTGAATGGATAACGCTTGACAGCTCCACTCCCGTTGATGGGACCGGCACAAGCTCTCCCGATACGACTCTTCAGCCGGAAGATACTGATACGGTATCACCTACAGAGACGACAAAGACTCCCGATCAGACAACGACGGCAGCTCCCGAGACAACGACATCCAAGCCCGAGGAGACTACTACCGCCACCGAAACAACTCCCGAGGTTACAATACCTCCGGAAACGACTCCAGAGGTAACAACGCCTCCGGAAACAACACCACCGGTGACGACACCTCAGACAACACCCCCGGTGACGACACCTCAGACAACACCCTCGGTGACGACACCTCAAACAACGCCTCCGGTGACGGCACCTCAGACAACGCCTCCGGTGACGACACCTCAGACAACGCCCGTGACAACTCCTCAGGGATCGATTGATACACCCGTACCCGACTTTGAGTATTCTGCAGTCATCTCGCTTTGGGGAAGCACGGATTACAAGCTTATTACAAGTACGTATGCGACGTTGGATACCGAGTATCTCTTTAACACGTTTACAAAGTCACTCAGGGCGGCATCCGGCACGCAGATGAAGACGGACGATGACAATATCGCCTTCGGAACCGATGCGGGAAGCCTTCTTGAAATAATATTCGGTGCAGCCGATAGAGAAGAGTGCAAAGAACTTTACGCACAGATCGGCTACGACGGATACGCGGTAAAGAAGATAGGCAACAAGATAATTCTTGCAGCGTATACACCTGAAAACCTTCGAAAGGCGGCGAATGCATTCCTTAACCAGTGCACGAGAACGCTTGAGCGTAAGAAAGGCGACATCAGTATGTATTACGTTAAAGACGTAGTTGTAAAGGGAACTCTCGGAGCATTTTTCAACGATTCCAACCCCCTTTCTGATTATAAGATAATATATTCCTCCGAGGCGCAGAGCCTTGCCGAGAGATTCGCGGCGACACTCAGAATGTATGCGGGCATTGATCTCGTATGTGAGAGTGACAGCGCGGCCCCCACCGCAAAGGAGATCCTTATCGGTGAGACAAACAGAAGTGAGACAGCTGCCGTAAAGGTTGCCAATATCGAAAGCTACACGATAAAGGTACAGGGTACGAAGCTTGTTATACGCTCGGGCAACACCGGCTATACCGACATGCTTTACGACATATTGGTAAACGAGTACGTAAGACCTACGCTCAGCTTTAACCTTCCCGCAAACGCGAACATTACGAAGTTCAGATACACGGGTGATGAAAAGACCGTTGTTGCAGACGGTACGGATCTCCGAATCATGTCCTTCAACATACTTTCCGAGGAATGGGCATCGGATTCCGCGCTTCCTCCCAGAATAGCGGCGGTAATAGGTTGTATCAAGTACTATAATCCCGACGTTATCGGTATTCAAGAGATATCTACCAAATGGTATGCAGAGCTTTATAAATATCTCTGCGACGATTACGTTCTTGTAAATCCGAACATTCTTTCGGGTACAAGCAATAACTATACCGGTCTCGCGTTCAACAAGAATACGATGAAGCTTATAGAGGACGACGTTTACTTCTACTCAATAGGAAACAGCCAGCGTCTCAGACTTGTAAATATGGGTCTATTTGAGCATTTGGCTACGGGAAAGAGAATAATCGTTACAAACACTCACTATAACGCAAACCATAAGGGTGAGCAAATAGAAAACCAGAACAGAACCGTTCAAGCCACCGAATTCTTGGCTAAGGTCCAGGAATATAAGGCGAAATACAACTGTCCTATCGTATCGGCCGGAGACTATAACTGCTATGAGGAGAGCGATCCGTACGTAGCTATGACTAAAGGCAACTTTATGCTGGAGGCAAAGTATACCGCATCTTCAATAGGCGCGATATTCGGTACTACACATGGCCTCGGAAAATATCCCGGCTCGTCGTTCAAATCCATAGACCACATACTTCATACGTCGGACATAACACCGTTGTATTATACAACGCTTATTGATCCGTTCCTTTCTATCGCATCAGACCACTGTCCGCTTTATGCAGACTTCAAATTCAACTGATAAATAACGGTTGACACTTATAAACGTTCCTGTATATATTTCCGAAGAACGCGGAAAAATATATGCAGGGACGTTTTTTGTTCGGAGGTGTGTATGAAGGGATATATTAATTTCAAAAGAGGCGCTTATATAGTTGAAAGCGCATCGGTCGTGGGCAAGAAGGAGGCCGAGGGTCCTCTCGGCGGCTTGTTTGACTTTGAGGATACCACAAATCTTTTCGGTAAGAACACGTGGGAAGAGGCGGAGAGCGAGATGCAAAGGCTGGCATATAATATGCTTCTATCAAAAATGAAGATGACCGACAGTATGATCGATACCGTCATCTCGGGAGATCTTATGAATCAATGCGTCGCGGGAAGCTATTCGTTTGCAAATGTTCCGGTCGGATATATAGGAATATACGGAGCATGCTCAACATTTGTGCTCGGATTGATAAGCGGCAGTTTGCTTATCGATTCCGGATATATGAAAAGAGTCGCCACGCTTACGTCAAGTCACTATTGCTCTGCTGAAAGGCAGTTCAGAACGCCACTTGAATACGGATCACAGCGAACACCGACGGCACAGTGGACGGTCACGGGCGCGTCTGCCGTTATGCTTTCTTCCGAAGCGAGCGAGCCGAAAATAACAGTAAGATCGGCATATATAGGTCAGGTGTGCGACAAGGGAATAAATGACGCCAATAACATGGGCGCGGCGATGGCACCCGCGGCGGCTCAAACTCTCATTTCTTATTTTAAGGAAACCGATACCTCTCCGTCTGACTACGATATGATATATACCGGGGATCTCGGTCGTGAGGGAAGTGAAATACTGACCGAAATAATGAGAATAGAAGGATTTACGCTATCCGACAACTATAGGGATTGCGGATGTATGATATATGACGCAGAAGCACAGGACATGCATTCGGGCGGATCTGGCTGTGCATCAAGTGGGTGCGTATTCGCATCAAGTATCCATAGGCTTATGCGAGCGGGCAAGCTGAAACGAATTCTAATCGTCGGCACGGGCGCCTTGATGAACCCGCAGTTTCTTTTGCAGGGGAAAAGCATTCCCTCTGTGGCTCATCTTGTATTTATTGAGGCAAAGGAGAAATGAGATGAAGTATTTGCTTGCATTTGTAATAGGTGGAGTGTTCTGCGTTATCGCACAGATACTGATAGATAAAACAAAGCTAACTCCCGCAAGAATATTGGTCGGCTACGTTGTTGCGGGCGTTATTCTGGGCGCGATCGGAATATACGCTCCGTTGGTTGATCTTGCGGGATGCGGCGCCGCTACTCCGCTCACAGGCTTCGGATATCTGATATCCAAGGGAGTGAAAGACGCGATAGATGAAAAGGGTGCTATAGGTATACTGACGGGTGGGCTTTCAGCTACAGCAGGCGGTATAAGTGCCGCAATGCTTTTTTCTCTGATAGCGGCTTTTATATTCAAAGGGAAGCAAAAATGATTAGATGAATGTAAATTAATTGTAACTTGATCGCCGAATCCCTTGACAAAGTCTCATATTTAATATAAAATACTGTGGTCGAAGGAAATTTGCTTTGTGGAGGTTCAGATGATCATCAACGTAGGCCCGTTGCTTAAAAGAGAGGTTGAAAAAATAGACGTATCCTTTGAAATGGACGTAGAGCCTATAGAGGATGTCACGTTTACTGATAAGGCTACCGTAAACGGAGTCCTGAGCGGAAATGCCGGCTACATGCGACTTGTACTTTCTGTTTCCGTCCCGTATGAGGGAGAGTGCGCAAGATGTCTTGATACGGTAAAGGGTGTTTTCAACTGCAACGTTGAAAGGACCTGCGTTACAAAGGGCGGAATAAGCGAGGAGGAGCTTGAGGAGAATGAGGATGAGTACGTTATTATTCGTGAGTCCTGCATCGATCCCGAGGACGCTATAAACTCCACAGTGTTTTTTGAGTTCCCGCATAAGCTTCTTTGCTCTGAGGATTGTCTAGGCCTTTGTCCCGAGTGCGGTAAGAGACTCGTACGCGGTAAGGTATGCGGATGTACGTCCGAGCCTACGCTTGATCCCCGTCTCGCAAAGCTGAAGCAGATCATTTGTGACGATGACGAGTAACGTTTTTTATCCAAAATTTCCTTAAAAAGAGAATGACACGGCTAAAAACGGTGCTTTTCAAAAAAATAAATCTATTTTTGAATGTAATTTGATAAAAAGTGCTTGACAACGAACTTGTTTTGTGGTATAATAAACGAGTATAATGTGCGAGCGCATAATTAAGGGAGGTGTAACGCGATGGCAGTACCGAAGAAAAAGGTTTCCAAAGCACGCAGAGATAAGAGACGTTCCAACAATTCGAAATTGGAGCTTCCCGGACTTGTAAAGTGTCCGAAGTGCGGCGAGCTTGTTGCTTCTCACAGAGTTTGCAAGAATTGCAAGACTTATAACGGAAAAGAAGTAATCAAGGAAGCAGCAAAGAAAGAAGCGTAAACATAAGGCCGTGCATTGATTGCACAGCATCGATAAATAGGCTTTGGTTGAGCAGAGACGGGATTTTTAGGTCCGGTCTCTGCTGCTTTTTTAATCTTTGATGTTTCAAATGTAAATTCTTCCTAAAAGGTATTCTCAAAAGCTCTACAATATGATATAATTATAACGTTACTCTTGTTAAAAAGAAAGGTTGTTTTATGAAAAGAATAGTATCTTTGATCATTGTCTGCGTGTTTATGCTTACAGCTTGCACGCTTCCCACGGTTGACTCCCCCGATATAACGACTCTTCTTCCCGGACAGACGACTCCCTCCGGCGGTTCTACAACTACTTCTCCCGAGGTTATAGAAACTCCCGTTTACGACTATATGAACGAGGACCTCACTGCCTTTGTTGAGCTTTGCGACTACAAGGGAATATCCATAGAGGATAAGAGAGTTACCGTTACAGACGAGATGGT
>JAZSLE010000201.1:0-16076 GCA_045535215.1 Eubacteriales bacterium | reverse complement strand
TATATTAATATCCGAGGCCGCCGCTAACGATGGTTTCAGAGAGCCGTCCGACCCGTTTGGTGCAGATGATCCGAGCGAGCTTATCTATTACTATGAGCTTGACCCAAACGACACGTTCTGCATAAATAAGGTAAGCCTGTTTAAGATAGAGCTTACGGACGGAGACGGATTTTTGGCATCAGTTTTGGGGCTCGGCACCGTAGACGTCGTTATTGCAGAGGATTGCATTTGGGGTGATAGCCTCATAACATTCCGAAACGGGGGAAACTATTTCTCGTGCCTCTCAAACGGCTACAGCATATACGGAGGCATACGTACGTGGGATTTTTCAACTCACAAGTACGTAAAAGGATTTAATATTGTTAAAAACTTTGAGCAGGACAATTATTCGTTCTGCATCGCCGTTGATAGTGACGGTCAGGCTGTGGCATTTGAATGCATAGAGTTGCAAAACGGGGGCGGATATTCCGACAATGACGTCAAGATCGTAAGTGAGACGGCGATATCTGAAAGAGGCATACGCGTTACCGCGTCCGAGCTTGAGTCCTACTTTAACGACGATAGCGTTTTATACTGATATTACTTGAAGCGAAAGTGCAACGGCCGGTCAGCCGTTGCGCTTTTTATTGACAAACGCGGTCACATGTGCTATAATTAAGTAAAATCAAAAAAATTATGTTTTTTGCGAAACCATTCCCAAATTTTTGCGAGAATATGGGTGAAGGTACCTTGAGAAAAGCAAAGGAGGTGTTGACAGTGGATGATAAGTGTATAGTTGATCTGTATTGGGATCGCTCCGAAAGGGCCATAGAGGAGACGGATATCAAATACGGTCGCTACTGCTATTCGGTGGCGTACAATATACTTAACAACAAGGAGGATTCTGAGGAGAGCGTTAACGACACGTATCTTGATGCGTGGAACAGCATGCCTCCGCACCGACCGTCCGTTTTGTCAACGTTTCTTGCAAAGATAACCCGTCGTATATCCATAGACAAATACAGAAGAAAAACTGCAAAAAAACGAGGTGACGGAGAGGTGCCGTTAGCTCTGGAGGAGCTTGACGAATGTATCGGCAGCTCGGAGGATCTGCAAAGTGAAATAAACAGAGAGGATCTTATTCGCCTGCTCAACACGTTTTTAAGGTCGCTTCCCATAACCGAAAGAAAGGTCTTCGTATGCCGCTATTGGTATCTTGATTCTGTTTCGTCGGTTGCCGAGCAGTTCGGATTTTCCGAGGCAAAGGTGAAGTCTATGCTGCATAGGACGAGGGAAAAGCTCAGGCAAAGGCTCATTGAGGAGGGTTTTAATGAAGGCTTGTGATATACTTTACGTCATTGGTGACATAGATGACGACATAATAAAGGACGCAAAAGAGAGGCAAAGGCAGTCCAACAAACCGATATGGGTAACGCTTGGATCTATTGCGGCGTGCTTTATGCTGATGTTTCTGGCAGCTCCGTTGCTGCTTAATTTCGGTGGCTTCAGTATGGAAGGCGGGAGCTCTGATGGAGGGGGGATACCCGAGGCAAGCGTAGGCTCAATCAGCATCTACACCGCGGATGGAGGAAATACACCCATATACATTTCCTCGGAAAAAAGCGTTGAGGCTATAAGTAACGCCATAACCGAAATACTTGAAAACAGTGTAGACGCAGCTCCCGATGCGGGTCGGCCCGGCGATGAAAACGTTGGGAATAATAACAACCATACATCCAAGGATGAAAACACGCTGAAGGAAGGCGAATATCTTATCTTTTTGCCTGCGGAGGACGGAAGCTCGCGCGGATATCTCCTCAGAGAAAATGAGCTTGTAGATATTATCAGTAAAGAAGTGTATGAGGTGACGCTTAAGCAGAGAGATCATCTTGTAGACATAATACTGGCGGGATCAAAGGATTGAATTTTGCACACGGTTACTTTGACACGTAACGTTAAACTTATTTGGGAGGAAATCATGAAAAAACGAAATATACTTTTCATTGCGCTCAGCATTCTTCTTTTATGCTCGATGGCGCTCAATATGACCGGATGCACGGACGTATACGCTTCGGTTGACGATCTTATGGAAAATGTGACGGCTAACGACCTTCCGTTGGCGGCTATACCCGGCGAAAGCTTTACGGCGTCGCAGATGCGACTTTACGTTGATCTTTTCAAACAATCATACGGTGCTGATCAGAACGATAACATAAACGTTCTCGTGTCTCCCTTATCGATACAGCTTGCTCTTGCGATGACGGCAAACGGTGCAAACGGGGAGACGCTTAGTCAGATGGAGGCGCTTCTCGGAGGAGATTTCGACATAGATGAGCTGAACGGATATCTTCACGCGTATACGAGCGGACTTCCCTCAGCGAAGAACTACAAGCTCGGTATAGCGAATTCGATATGGTTCAGAGACGACGAGGGTAGACTTGTTGTCAAAAAGGAGTTCCTTCAGAAAAACAAGGATTACTACGATGCTCAGGCATACAAGGCTCCATTTGATATCAGCACTGTGACGGCTATCAACAAGTGGGTAGAAGAGAATACCGACGGTATGATAGATAAAATAATCAACGAGATAGACGCCGACACGGTTATGTATCTTATAAACGCCATCGTGTTTGATGCGAAGTGGGCGCTGCCGTACACAAAGGATTCCGTGTACAACGGTAAATTCAAAAACTATGCGGGCGTTGAGCAATCGGTTGAAATGATGAACTCCGACGAGTCAAAGTACATTGAGATGAGTAACGCTTCGGGCTTCATAAAGGACTATGAGGACGGAAAATACAGCTTTGCCGCTCTTTTGCCGAACGAGGGCGTGTCTCTTGACGAGTTTATAAACGGACTTACCTACACATCATTACAGGAATGTATTGACGAAGTAAGATTTGGTTCAGTTGTCGCATCTATGCCTAAATTCAGTTATGAGTATTCGTTTTCAATGAACGAATGTCTAAAGCAGCTTGGAATGCCGTTGGCGTTTTGCGAAAGTGCTGATTTTTCAAAAATGGGTGAAACCGCGACGGGAAGTCTTTATATTGGCGACGTTCTTCACAAGACGTTTATATCGGTGGATGAGCTCGGAACAAAGGCGGGCGCGGTCACAAAGGTGGAGATAAAGGACGAAGGCGCGATACTTCCGGAAAAGGTAATAAAGCTTGATAGACCGTTCTTCTATATGATAATAGAGAACGATACGGGGCTTCCGATATTTATGGGAACACTCGTAGACGTTGCGGGATAATGCATAACGTTTAATATAAGAAGGAGGAGACCAATATGAAAAAGAAAAACATTGCTCTTGTCGTTTTGCCGTTGCTTGCGATCGTTCTTGAGGCATTGCCGTTCGGTGCGGTGTTGACGTTTGCCGACGACGTATCGGAAATGGTAAGAAGGACTTACTCGTACTTCAGCCTCGTTCCTTACGGATATGCGAATTTCGGACCTCTTTTAACGGCGATATGTACGTGTGCCCTCGCGTTGCTTTCGGTAATATACGTATTGAAGCCGTTGAAGGGAATAGGGTATTCTGCTGTTGCGGTAAGCTTTACGGCACTTGCGCTTTCACTTACTCCGTTACTTTTCGGGATAAGATATTTCAGTATTGTGGGTGCGGGCATATCCTTCGTGCTTCTTCTTTCGGCGGTAAGCTTTACGGTGGTTACCAAAAGGAAATAGTTTGAAATAATATTAGCTTGGCTCCCTTGTGCTTTTATACGGGGGAGCCTTTTTGTACGTGAATTTTGCGATATGTTTTTTTTGAGCAATATAACGTTTTAAATGCTTGATTTATTGACAAAGCGGTTTGTTTGTGATATAATAATTAATATAATATACCGGAGGCAGATATGAGGACGTGTGTAATAAGACCGAACATAGATAAAAGCAAGAGAATATTGGTCACGTCTGACGTACACGGTCACCTTGAATACCTTAAGGGCGCGCTTAAGAATGCGGGATATTCTGACGATGACGTGCTTATAATTGTCGGGGATATAATTGAGAGAGGGCCTTCAAGTCTTGAGACTTTAAGGTATATAATGGAGCTTGAGAAAAGAGGCAACGTTTACGTTCTTATGGGAAACGTTGATCTTAGGTCGCTTGAGCTTATTACGGACAGGTCATCGGAAGGCGCGCAAAGGCTTTTTGATATCATTCTTTTGAACAGAAGCTACGAAAGAAAATGCATGTACGAGCAGATGGCGTGCGAGCTTGGTATATTTATTTGCAATGCCGACGACGTTCTCGCATCAAAGGACAGGGTATTATCCTTCTTCAGAGAAGAAATAGACTATCTTATGAGCAGACCGACGGTGCTTGAAGCAGACAGATTCGTTTTCGTTCACGGTGGGCTGAGACACGCGAATATGGCGCTGAACGAATGCGAGGACGTAATCCGTCTGCTGAAATACGACAGATTCTTTAACGAGGATGTTTCCTTTGAAAAGTACGTTGTAGTAGGGCATTGGCCGGTTACGATATACAATGACGTGATAGCAAACGCAGAGCCGATAACAGACGACAAAAAGAAGATCATATCGATAGACGGCGGATGCGGGTTGAAGACGGACGGTCAGCTCAACATGATGGAAATACCGTCGATAGAATGCGCTGACACGTCGCTTATAAAAAATTACCGATACGATGAGTTCTTGACCTATGAGGCGCTTGACGACTGCAAGGGCAGTGACATATCTATCAACATACATTGGGGAGACACTGACATTCGGGTGATAGAGCGCGGAGAGGAGTTTTCACTCGTCGAGCACATTTCGTCCGGCTATGTGCTTCGGATGTACAACAAATATATATACGGAAATTCTGACATTACCACCTGCAACGACTACACCGACCGCGTTCTTGATGTAAAGGCGGGAGATATGCTTTCGTTGGTGCACAAGACGTCTGAGGGATATATCGTGAAGAAGGACGGTCAGAGCGGTTGGTATTACGGACGATTGAAATAGATGCATACGCTAAACGGGAGATGATATTATGGCAAGAATATACAAGTCTGCAGACATGCTTATAGGACGTACGCCCTTGATGTCACTTGAAAAAATAAAGAAAAAATACGGTCTTGAGGCGAACGTTATAGCAAAGCTTGAAATGTTCAATCCGTGCGGATCGGTAAAGGACAGAGTTGCCAAGGCAATGCTCGACGACGCCGAGAGAGACGGAAGGCTTACAAAGAACAGTGTTATTATAGAGCCGACGTCCGGAAATACGGGAATCGCTCTTGCGGCGGTTGCGGTATCTCGCGGATATAAAGCGGTGATAGTTATGCCGGATAATATGTCCGCGGAGAGACGCGCGCTCGTAAAGGCATACGGCGCAGAGCTTGTTCTCACTCCCGCGGAAGAAGGCGTGGCGGGCGCAATAAGGCGTGCCGAGGAGATAGCCGCAGAGTCGCCCGACAATGTAATTGCGGGACAGTTTACGAATCCGTCAAATCCCGCGATACACAGAGCAACGACCGGCCCTGAGATATACGAGGATATGGACGGGCAGGTGGACGTATTCGTTGCTTGCGTAGGTACGGGTGGAACTCTTTCGGGAATAGGACAGTATTTAAAATCGGTATTGCCGAACGTAAGGATAGTTGCCGTAGAGCCGTCGTCCTCGAACGTTTTGTCGGGAGGAAAGGCGGGACCTCACGGGATCCAGGGTATCGGTGCGGGCTTTATTCCCGAGATACTCGATACCGAGGTGTACGACGAAGTAATATGTATTGACGACGAGGAGGCATTTCGTTTCGGACGTGAGATAGGACAGACCGAGGGAATACTTGCCGGAATATCGTCGGGATGTGCTTTGTGTGCGGCGGTTAAGCTTGCGATGCGCCCCGAAAACAAGGGGAAAAATATAGTTACTCTGTTTCCCGACACTGGTGACAGATATCTGTCAACTGCAATGTTTGATTGCGAATAAAAATATCGGAGGCTAGTATGAAGATAAGGGATATAATATGCGGGAGCAAGCCCTGCCTTTCGTTCGAGGTGTTTCCGCCGAAGACAAATGATAAATACGCAAGTGTAAGCTCGGCGGTAAAGGAGATAGCAAAGCTTGATCCCGGTTATATGAGTGTTACCTACGGTGCGGGCGGAGGAACGTCAGACTATACGACGGATATTGCGGCCGAGCTTCTTTCGTACGGAGTTACTCCCCTTGCGCATCTTAGCTGTGTGTCGTCTACACGCGAAAGAGTAGTTGCTCAGATAGACCGTCTTGCATCTCTCGGAATAGAGAACATTCTCGCATTGAGAGGCGATATTCCGGAGGGAATGGAAAGCGAAAATCTTGAGTATCGTTACGCGTACGAGCTTATAAACGAAATAAAACTTCACGGTGACTTTTGTATAGGCGGAGCATGCTATCCCGAGGGGCACCCCGAAAGCGGTACCGTTTCAAAGGACGTTGAATATCTCAAGATAAAGGTAGAGAGCGGTTGCGATTTCCTTACCACACAGATGTTCTTCGATAACAACATACTCTACAATTTCATGTATCGCCTCCTGCGCTCGGGAATAGACGTTCCCGTCGTTGCGGGAATCATGCCGGTAACAAACGCAAATCAGATAAAAAGAATCTGCTCTATATCCGGAACGTCGCTTCCGCAGAAGTTCTTGAGGATAGTAGACAGATACGGTGACGATCCTGCAGCAATGAAGCAGGCAGGCATAGCGTATGCTATCGAGCAGATAATAGACCTTTACGCAAACGGAATAAACGCTGTTCATGTATACTCAATGAATAAGCCTGACGTTGCGGCTATTATAAAGGGACAGATATCCGAGATAATAAAGTGATATGATGGGGTGATCTTGGTCGGTCACGCTTCAAAAGGACAAAAAATGAGCAAAAAGAACATAAAAGAGCTGATACGTGAGCGCCGCGTATATCTTGACGGTGCATTTGGTACGATGCTTCAAAAAAGAGGACTCTCACGCGGAGAGGCTCCCGAGACGTGGAGCATCACTCATCCCGATGAGGTAATACGTCTTCACAAGGAATACCTTGATGCGGGAAGCGATATTATCGTTACCAATACGTTCGGTGTTAACGGAATAAAGCACGATGATTGGGCAAGGCTTGCCGATGCGGCGATAGCCTGCGCGAGGGCGGCCGTATCGGAATATGAAAACAAGTACATAGCGCTTGATATCGGACCTACGGGAAAACTGCTTGAACCCTACGGAGATCTTGATTTTGAAGAGGCGGTAAGAGTATTTTCCGAGGTGATAGCATACGCGGCAGACAAAGTCGATCTTGTGCTTATAGAGACGATGAACGACTCGTACGAGACGAAGGCTGCTTTGCTTGCTGCAAAGGAGTCGTGCGATCTTCCCGTTTTCGTAACCAACGTATACGACGAAAAGGGAACTCTTATGACGGGAGCGACGCCTGAAGCGATGATAGCAATGCTTGAGGGGATGGGTGCCGACGCGATAGGACTTAACTGCTCGCTCGGTCCTGCGCTCATGCTTCCTATAGTTGAGAAGTTCAAAAAATACGCTTCGGTGCCGATAATAGTAAAGCCGAATGCGGGAATGCCGCGCATAGTTGACGGTAACACCGTTTTTGACAATGATGCAGAAAGCTTTTCGGATGCGGTAAGAGAGCTTGCCGTCAGCGGAGCCTGCATTATGGGCGGTTGTTGCGGAAGCGAGCCGGAATATATTCGCAAGGTCGTAGAAAAGACATCCTCGATTCCTTTTTATCCGGTGGAGGAGAAAAACGTTACGCTCGTTTCTTCCTATACTCATGCAATAGACCTCGATAACACGCCTATTCTTATCGGTGAGAGGATAAACCCTACGGGAAAGTCAAAGCTCAAGGCTGCGCTCAGAGAGGGAAATATGGAATATATTCTCGGCGAGGCGCTGAGACAGGCAGAGTGCGGAGTTCACGCGCTTGACGTCAACGCGGGGCTTCCCGATATAGACGAGGCGGCGGTGCTTTCCGAATGTGTTTCAAGAATACAGGCTGTGTGCGATCTTCCGCTTCAGATAGATACCGCATCACCGACGGCACTTGAGAAGGCAATGCGCATATACAACGGTAAGCCGCTTGTTAACTCTGTAAACGGTAAGGCCGAGAGCATGGATGCCGTTTTCCCACTCATAAAGAAATACGGTGGAACGGTCATTGCTCTTACGCTTGACGAAAACGGTATACCGAACTCTGCAGAGGAGAGAGTAGCTATAGCGAAGAGAATAATATCGCGTGCAGCGGAATACGGTATATCCTCAAAGAATATAGTAGTTGATCCGCTTGCTCTTACGATATCGTCCGACGCGATGAATGCAGGTGTTACGCTCGATTCGATAAGGATGCTTGACGCACTCGGTATAAATACGAGTCTTGGGGTTTCCAATATATCCTTCGGGCTTCCGCAGAGAGAAATAATCAACTCGGTATTCTTTACTCAGGCACTTACCGCGGGCCTTTCGTGTGCTATAATGAATCCGTTTTCAACGGGTATGATGAATGTTTATTATGCATTCAAGGCGCTGTCTGCAAAGGACAATGCATGTAAGGACTATATTTCATATGCTTCGGGCATAGCTGCAGAGGTAAAGAAGGATCAGGCAAAGGAGACGACTCTTTATGATTGCATCGTTAAGGGTATATCCGACAGTGCGAGAGAGCTTGCTGCTTTATCCTGTGAAAAGGCTTCTCCCCTTGGCGTAATAGATAAGGAGATAATTCCCGCTCTCAATTTTGTGGGCGAGGAGTTTGAAAAGGGGAGAGCATACCTCCCTCAGCTTCTTATGAGTGCGGATGCGGCATCGTCTGCATTTACCGTAATCAAGGAAAAAATGCCTGCGGGCAGTGTTGACAGGTCTCGTGCGATGATACTTGCCACCGTAAAGGGCGACATACACGATATTGGAAAGAACATCGTTCGTACTCTGCTTGAAAGCTACGGATTCTTTGTGTATGATCTCGGACGTGACGTGAGTGCCGAGGCAATACTTGAAGCCGTCAAGGAAAGCGGGTGCCGTTTGGTCGGTCTCAGTGCGCTTATGACTACGACAGTAGCCTCTATGGAGGACACGATAAAGCTCCTTCATTCCTACGACAGTGAGATAAAGACAGTCGTAGGAGGTGCGGTGCTTACGCAGGAATATGCGGACATGATATGCGCGGACGCTTATTCAAGAGACGCTATGGACACGGTAAGATATGCAGAAGCATATTACGCTAACAAATAAAGAAAAGGCACTCACATTTCAGCGGGTGTCCGTAAAACAGTTAAATCCGACCTATGGTTTCGATCATAGGTCGGATTTTTGCAATAATTACCGGTTTCGGAAAGGAATTCTCTACACAAGGGAGGCTTTGGTGCAGTGCAAAACCGCACAATACGCACTACACCGGACGGTGTATAGAAGTGCGCCCTTTATCTGTTCGGCAGATTCCGATTTATCGGTCTATATGCGTTATTTTATTATGCGGATACAATATATACAAGAACAGTCCCTGCAGAATTACCTGCCGGGACTGAAACTGTTTTACGACCCTCCGGGCATTTCGTGAGAGCCTTTTTATTTAAGATGCTTATTTAAGCATACCGAGAACTGTTGCCTCTGCGGATGCTACTGCATCAGCGACAGCGGAGAGATTTGAGCCTCCTGCCATAGCGCTGTCGGGACGTCCGCCGCCCTTACCGCCTGCAACCGTGCTTACTGCGCTTACAAGCTTTCCTGCGTGTACGCCTGCTGTTACGGCATCCTTACCGCAAGCGGTAACGAAGTTGAGCTTTTCGCCGTTTACAACAGAGAATACGCATACTGCGTTGCTGTCCTTTGCCTTTATATCGTCACAGAGAGAACGTACTGCGTCTATCTGCATTTCATTTACAAAGGAGTTTGTATACAAGCGTACGCTTCCGAGCTGCTTTGCAGAACTTTCGATCTTATCAAGCTTAGAGTGAGCGAGCTTGGAGTTGAGAGCGTCTATCTCGTGCTTGAGGGCTCTTATCTCGTCCTGAAGAGCAGCTGCTCTCTTTGCAATATCTGAAACGTTCTGTGTCTTGAGTTCGTTTGCGGTCTTGCCGATAAGCTCGTCTTTCTCGTGAATGAGAGCTATAACGTTTGCTCCGGTGGTTGCTTCTATTCTGCGCACACCTGCTGCAACGCCGGTCTCGGAGATGATCTTGAAGAGGCCGATCTTGGCGGTGTTGTCCATATGGGTTCCTCCGCAAAGCTCTGTGGAGAAGTTGCCCATCTTTACAACCCTTACAATGTTTCCGTATTTTTCTCCGAACAATGCCATAGCGCCGAGAGCCTTTGCCTCATCTATAGGCATTTCCGCGGTCATTATCTCCTGACCGAGAAGTATGTGAGCGTTTACAAGCGCTTCAACAGCCTCTATCTCCTTCTTGGACATTGCCTCGAAGTGTGAGAAGTCGAATCTGAGGTGCTGGGGATCTACGTACGATCCTGCCTGCTCAACGTGATTTCCGAGAACAGTACGGAGTGCCGCCTGAAGAAGATGGCACGCGGAGTGGTTTCTCATCGTGTTGCGTCTGTCTATCTCGCTAACCTCTGCAAATACTGTATCGCCAACCTTAACGCTTCCGTTTACGATCGTACAGATATGGAGGTATATTCCGTCGGTCTTCTTTGTATCGGTTACGTTGAGAAGCATATCGTCAGCTCTTACCGTACCCTTGTCACCGACCTGACCGCCGCCTTCACCGTAGAAGGGAGTCTTATCGAGAACGAGTGTGAAATCGCCCTCTGTGATCTCGTCTACCGTATAAGCGCCGCCCTCACCTTCTACTATGATAGCGACTACCTTAGATTCGCTTCCGACAGAGGTATATCCTACGAACTCGGTCTTTTGGATGCTTGAAATTACTGTCTTAGAGTTTTCGTCCCATCCGCCGACGCTTCCTCTCGCCGCGCGTGCGCGCTCTCTCTGAGCCTTCATGAGTTTCTTGAAGGTATCTTCGTCTATCTCAAGATGATTCTCGGCAACGATTTCCTTTGTAAGATCTATCGGGAATCCGAACGTGTCGTAAAGCTTAAATGCATCCTCTCCGCTGATCGTGATCTTATTTGCACGAAGAGAATCGTTAATGATGTTGGAGAGAATACTGAGACCTGCATCTATAGTAGCATTGAATCTCTCCTCCTCAATTGATATTACCTTGAGGATGTAATCCTTCTTTGTGATAAGCTCGGGATAAGCGAAGGAGTTTTCGCCTATTACGACCTCACAAAGCTCGCAGAGGAAGTTTCTGTTTATGCCGAGAAGCTTTCCATGTCTGCATGCGCGGCGGATGATTCTGCGGAGAACGTAGCCTCTACCCTCGTTTGAGGGAATTATTCCGTCGCTTACCATAAACGTAGCCCCCCTGATGTGGTCGGTAACTATTCTTATGGACGTATCGGTGGTATTGTCAAGGCCGTAAGTTTTTCCTGATATGGAGCATACCGTATCAAGTATCTTTCTTACCGTATCTACTTCAAAGAGGTTGTCAACTCCCTGCATTACGCAAGCAAGTCTTTCAAGACCCATACCGGTATCTATGTTCTTCTGTGCGAGCTCGGTGTAATTTCCGTGGCCGTCGTTATTGAACTGAGAGAATACGTTGTTCCAAATCTCCATGTATCTGTCGCAGTCGCATCCGGGTCTGCAGTTGGGAGAGCCGCAGCCGTACTTTTCGCCTCTGTCAAAATAGATCTCGGAGCAAGGACCGCAGGGACCCTGACCGTGCTCCCAGAAGTTGTCCTCTCTGCTGAGTCTTACAACCCTTTCTGCCGGAACGCCGATCTCTTTTGTCCATATCTTGTACGCCTCTTCATCTTCAAAATAGATGGAGGGCCAGAGAAGCTCCTCGGGTATTTCGAGTGTCTTCGTGAGGAATTCCCAAGCGTAAGCCAATGACTCGCGCTTGAAGTAATCACCGAACGAGAAGTTACCGAGCATCTCAAAATACGTACCGTGTCTTGCGGTGTGTCCCACTCTTTCAAGGTCGGGAGTACGGATACACTTCTGGCAGGTAGCTATTCTTGTTCTGGGAGGTACCTCTTCACCTGTGAAATACTTTTTAAGAGGTGTCATACCCGCATTTATGAGAAGTATCGATTTATCATTATTCGGCACAAGAGAAAATGAGGGAAGACGAAGGTGACCCTTTGATTCAAAAAACGAGAGAAAGCTCTCACGTATGTCGTTAAGCGACATCCATTTCATAGCAGTTGTTTCCTTTCAAGTGAAGTTGATTCTTTATGTAATTCTATATATCCATATAATTATACCACTAAACCTCATCAATGTCAATATTCTATTTAAAATCTTTTTTACGCGCGCGTGCAAAAAAAACGTAAAGCTATAGACAAAACGGGAAAAATGTGATATAATATAATAAGAGTGTTATGCCTTAGTGAAAAATAGCGCTTTGTTTGGGAAAAAGAGAGAACCGCGACTAATAAATTAAAGATCGCTTCACCTGCGGAAAAGAGGTAAGCGGTTGGTTTGGAGAAAATATGAATAACTATTTTATTGTTAATCCCGTAGCGGGTAAGGGTAAAAGCATCGTCTCTGCGATAGAGAAAATAAAAGAGGAATGCTCAAACCGTGACGACACTACGATATATTTGACAAAGGGTATCGGTGATGCGGAGCGATTTTGCAGAGAAACGGCGGCGCTTCCCGGTGAGCATCGCTTTATCGTTTGCGGCGGAGACGGAACGGTATGCGAGGCGCTTAACGGCATAATCGGAAATGATAACGCCTCTCTCGCGATAGTACCCGTAGGTACGGGAAACGATTTCGTTCGTAACTTTTATTCAAGGAAAGAGGAAAAGGATCTTTTCTTCGATCCTTGTGCTCAGCTTGACGGTGAGGAAGTGTTGATCGACTACCTTGATGTAACCATAGACAACAGTAGCAAGAAATACTCTCTCAATATGCTCAACAGCGGATTTGACAGTGAGGTTGCGGACAGGGTTAACGTTTTGCGCGGTAACAAGTTTATTCCCGCCAAATTCGCGTACATATACTCACTTATAGAAAAGTTCTTCCAGAAGCCGACGGTCACCGCGACGATAACCGTTGACGGCGAAGAGCCCGACTCCAAGGAAAAGCTTCTAATAGCTATAGGAAACGGAAAGTTTTGCGGAGGTGGATTCAAGGCTGCTCCCAAAGCGATGCTTTGCGACGGAGTTATGGATCTTTGCGCCGTGACCAACATCGGAAGAATAAAGTTCTTGGGTCTTGTGGGAAACTACAAGAAGGGAACACACCTTGATAACGAGAAGTTGAAAAAGCTGTTTACATACAGACAGTGCAAGCAGATAGAGATAGCGTTCGATAAGCCGCAAAAGGTAGTTTTTGACGGTGAAACGGTCGTCTGCGAGCATCTCCTGATAAAGAATGTCAACAGAAAACTCAGACTCAATCTTCCAAAGGGAATAGACGTTTCGGAACTTGATATGCATAAAGAATGCGCAGCGAAAGCGGAGGCAGTGACCGTCTGATGAAGCTTTTGGTCCTTTCCGACTCGCACGGCAGTGTATCAAGGGTAGATCGCATATTGTCCATGCATAAGGACGCGGATATGGTCGTGTTTGCCGGAGACGGTCTGCGTGACTTGGAGCGCTTTGAATCGATTATACGCTGCCCCATATACGTAAAGGGTAACTGTGATATGTTTTGCTCCGAGGACGTTCCGGTCATAAGGCAATTTTATGCCGAGGATAAAAAGGTGCTTTTGCTTCACGGCCATACCCAAAACGTAAAAAGCACTCTCACATATCTGGAGAGCACTGCAGCGGCAAACCGCGACGATATAGTGATTTTCGGTCATACCCACGAGCCGCTTGAACGCACGTGTGCGCTTGATAACGGCGGATACAGATACTTCTTTAATCCTGGATCGGTAAGAGAAGGCAGCTTTGGGATAATCCTTGTGAAAAAAGGCTCCGTGCTTATGTCACACGGATGCCTGTGAGTCCTCTGAAAAGAAAGGGGATGTCGAAGATTCGGCATCCCATAGGTGTCAAACGTTTTCCGTCTCGTATGACGTTTCTGCAGCGGCTGCGGCGACTTCGTGTGCCGTTTCGTAGGCGTCTATTATCTGTCTTTCAAGCTCGGCACGAAAATCAGAGTTGATAGGATGTACTATGTCTCTGTACGTTTCATCTGCATTCTTCTTGTTGGGCATAACGATGAAAAATTTCTCACGAGCGTAAATAACCTTGATGTCATGGACTGCGAGTTGGTTGTCAAAGGTGGCGGATACGATCGCTTTCATAGGTCCTTCTTCGAAAATTTTTCTTACCTTGATATCAGTGATCTGCATTATAAATTACCTCCGTTGATCATGATCCTTGTTTTTGTTTGTTGGCATACTATTAGTATACAATTCCAATGTGATGATTATTCAACGGTAAAAGCATTTTTTTGTGAAAATTTGAATTTATATAAGAAAGTATCTTCATAACGATCATATTTTACGAGTCCCGGAATTCATTCTGAAAGGAGCTTCGCCTTGGCGAAGATTAAATTATGGCGATCAACAACACACATTACGGATACGAATATATCAGCAAAATAATGAGCGGAGCCGAGAAGGTGTTCTTCATCGGTATAGGAGGAATAAGCATTTCCTCGTTGGCTGTTATTACAAAGAAAAGGGGATATGAGGTCATAGGCTCCGACCGTACGCGCTCTGCTATGACGGAGCATCTTGCGGAAAAGGGAATAGACGTGCTCTACGGTCACAGCGGTGACGGTGTCGCGGAGGCAGACGTTGTCGTATACACGGTTGCAATAAGCCCGGATAACGAGGACTACCGCGTAGCTGTTGAAAACGGAATCCCCTGTATTTCACGTGCGGACTATCTCGGCTATCTTATGATGGATTATTCTATGAGGATAGGAGTCAGCGGAACTCACGGAAAGAGCACCACTACCGCTATGCTTACAAGCATTTTTATGGAGACGGATTCGGATCCGACCATACTTTGCGGTGCAACTCTTGATTCTCTCGGCGGAGAAGCATACAGATGCGGAGACGACGACACGTACATCGTTGTTGAATCCTGCGAGTATCAGGACTCGTTCCTTGATTTTTATCCGAATATCGCGGTAGTGCTCAATATAGAGCTTGATCACGTAGACTACTTTAACAGCCTTGCACAGATTAAGAATTCGTTTGCAGTATTTGCGGACAAATGCGGAGAAAGCGGATTTGTCGTTGCGAATGCGGACGATGAGAATTGTATGGATGCGCTTTCACATTCGACGGCGCAGCTTATAACCTTCGGATGCGAGAACGAAGCTAATTTCAGAGCGGTAAACGTTGAATATGAAAACGGACTTCCGCGTTTTGACATACTTTACGAAAACGAGCCGATAGGAAGAGTTAAGCTCGGCGTCAGTGGAACGCATAACGTTCTTAACGCTACTGCGGCGTTTGCGGTCGCTTTCCTTTGTGGAATGGAGCCGCACGATATTGCAAGAGGCCTTGCGGCGTTTAAGGGGGCTCACAGAAGATGCGAGTATCTCGGTAAATACCGCGGAGCGGACGTATTTGACGACTACGCCCACCATCCGACAGAGATAAGCACGACGCTTGAGGGAATTGCTGCAAGAGGATACGACAAGGTGACCTGCGTATTCCAGCCTCATACCTACAGTAGAACGAAGGGCTTTTTGGCCGAGCTTTGTGCTTCGTTTAAGTATGCTGATGAGGTGATATATGCGGATATATATCCCGCGAGAGAGACGGATACACTCGGAATGAGCGCGGAGCTTCTTGCGGAGCTTACGGGTGATAAGGCAAAATATTGCGGAGACCTTCAGGGTATCAAGGACTATCTTGATTCCGCACTGAAGGACGGAGAGGCGCTTATAGTTATGGGCGCGGGAGATATATACAAGCTCTATCCGATGCTCGGATTTGACTATAAGGGGTAATAAGAGGTGCTTTTGTGGACGAATATTCTGCTATATACAGCATATACGATGATATAAACAAGGACGTCGACTATTCCGCGTTTGCGGATATGTACGAAAGATGCTTTGATCTCTATATGCCAAAAAAGCAAGTCGGAGGCCAAGCG
>JAZSLE010000119.1:0-3736 GCA_045535215.1 Eubacteriales bacterium | reverse complement strand
TGCACCCTTCGGAAGCATTATCGGCAAACCCTGTCCAATATAATCACAGGTTGTAAATATTTCAAGCTCACGTCCAAGCTTGTTGTGGTCTCTCTTCTTTGCCTCTTCAAGCATAGCGAGGTGCTGCTTGAGTGCGTCCTTCTTCGGGAATGCAACGCCGTATACACGCTGAAGCATCTTGTTGTTCTGGTCGCCCTTCCAATAAGCGCCCGTACACTGCGTGAGCTTTATAGCCTTAACGGCACCGGTTGCAAAAAGGTGAGGACCTGCGCAAAGGTCAACGTACTCGCCCTGCTTATAGAAGCTGATAACGGAACCCTCGGGAAGCTCCTCGATAAGCTGTACCTTGTAGGGCTCGTCCTTTTCCTTCATGAAGCTTACAGCCTCTTCGCGAGGAAGCTCAAATCTCTCTATCTTGAGATTTTCCTTTACTATCTTCTGCATCTCACTCTCGATAGCAGCGAGATCCTCGGGTGTAAAGGGAGTGTCGCAATCAAAATCGTAATAGAATCCGCTCTCTATTGCGGGACCTATCGTAAGCTTTGCCTGAGGATAAAGGCGCTTTACTGCCTGCGCAAGAATATGGGAAGCGGTATGTCTGAAAACGTGCTTTCCGTCCTCGTCCTCAAACGTGAGAAGCTCTATTTCGCAATCGGAATCAAGCTTTTTCGTCATATCCGACACTTCTCCGTTTACTTTTGCAGCCACTACCTCTCTCGATACGGGGCCTACGCTTGCAGCAGCCTCGTATACGCTGACGCCCGCATCAAGTTCGAGCTCCTGTCCGTTAAATTTAACCTTGATCATATCATTCACTCCTTTGATGATTGGTATATAATTTTTAGATAAAAAAGCACCCCCGAAAAGACACCTATACGTGTCCTTTCGGGGTGCATGATGCACGGTTCCACCCGAGCTTTTAACTTAATTAAAATATTGACTTTTCACCGCAAAAATGGTACCCGCAACGGTTGGTAAGGAGCTCTCAGCAATCTCCCTCTCTGTATACCGCAGCACGAAGCAGGCGTGTTTTTTGCTGTCCGGGGACTATCCCTATTATTTGTTTACTGTGCGCTTTTTCTGATTGTATTCGGATCTCGGATTGACGATATCACGCCAATCAAGGTCTCCTCTTTCAAGAGCACAGACGATTACTTCTGCCGTAGCGATATTGGTTGCAACGGGAATGTTATACTGATCGCACATACGCAGAAGATTATTATCTACCTCGTTGTATATATTCTGAGGATTCGTGTCTCTGAAATACAAAAGCACGTCTACCTCATTATACGCTATTCTCAATGCCACCTGCTCTTCGCCACCGTGTTCACCGGAAAGCAAACGCTCTATCTTAAGTCCGGTAGCCTCGGAAATATACTTCGCAGTCGTTCCTGTTGCACAAAGGTTATGCTTGCTCAATATACCGCAATACGCGATACAAAATTCTGTCATAAGTTCTTTTTTGGTATCATGGGCTATGATTGCTATTTCCATATTATCATCCTTTCTGCAATATAATCGAGCAGTGCGTTATATTTTATTGCCTGATAGGCATCAATTATTCAAAATCATTCGTCTGTTTTTTATGGGGAGGAAATCAAGCATTTTTACATCCTCACCGAGCATCCTCAACGCGAGGTTTGAAAACGCCTTTTTAACAAGCTTGTCTCCGGTATCGCGTGCGAGCGTTTGCTTCAAATGAAGCTCGTCAGAAAACGGAATTATCCCGATCAAAGGAAGCTTTGTCTCGTCGATAATATCGTTTATTCCCATAAATGCTCCCACCGTCGCGGGATCGATATAAAATTGATCAAGCACGAGCGACATTTTGTCTGCGTCAACTCCCGCATCAAGCAGGATCTCACCCAAAAGCTGTGCGCAACGCAAGGAAGCGTCCATCTGAGTGCTGACTATACAGATCCTGTCCGCAAAAAGCGCTATCTCCTTGCAGTCACGTCCGATATCTGCGGATCTGTCTATAAGAATAAGGTCGTACCTTCCGCTCTCTTTCGCTTTTTTCACGAAATTAAGCGAGCGTTTACCGACGTCGTTTCCCTCAATAGAGGAAAACGGCATACAAACTGCAAGAGAAAGTCCGCTTGTTTTTTCTGAATCGACCGCGATATTCTCTATCGGTCTCTCGGGAAAATCAAGTATATCGTACATGGCGGAATCGCCGCGATCCATCATAAGATCAATACTTCCCGACAATGCGTCAAGAGAGACAACAAGCACTCTCTTTCCTGCCTCGCAAAGTGCGTTCGCTGCGTTTATACACACGGTGGATTTTCCGCAGCCGCCCTTAAGGGACGTAAAAAGCACTGTTTCGGTACGCATAGGATACTTCGCCTTTCGCTTCAACAAATGGATGTTTTATTATACCATATATCATTTAACGGTGTCAAGAGGGTAAAGCGATTTTTTATATACTCATCGCGATTTGTTTACATTTTACCTCTAATCTATTAACATTGACATTTACAAAATATACCGCTGGACATCAAATAAAATTTATGGTATAATGTATATTGGCAAGGAGGTGTTATCTATGAAAATGGCCCGACGATTCTTCTTCGGCAGAATACAGACTTATCTTGACTCAATAGACAGATTTTGCTCGGTGATGCTAAAATGCGCGCTTTTCATCACATTAGCAGAGCTCACCGTTATAATGTCGTTCATTATCTCGGAGGTTACAAGCGGAGTAAAGCCACTGTTTGCAGTTTACATACCGCTCATACAAACGGTCTTTACCTTTGCGATACTTATGACGATGTTTGCACTTTTATTTGACACACTAAAAAGAATATATGAATAAAACAAAGCCGACGGAGTGCCCCGTCGGCTATTATTTTATATTTCGTCCGCTTGCTCAAGAATACGTCGTTTGGCATTCTCGAGGTCAAGCTTGTCAACGGCATATGCCGAGCGCAGAAGCTCTGCGGGAACGAATTCGTCAAACTTTTCGGACACGGGAGTTTCATTGCTACGCATCAGAGAATGTACGGATATATCCGAAAGGACGCGTCGTCTGAGATAGTCTATCAGAGTCTCGGGAGTTCCCTTCTCCATTCTGAAGCTAAGGTAATAGCTTCCCTCAAACTCTATCTCGGATATACCGAAAAGGCTTGCGCAGGAGCCGAGAAGTCTGCGATACACTCTGAAAGAGCGTGTTCCGAGCCACGGGAATATACAGTAGGAATAGCCACCGAGAGAAACGACGGGTGAATTCAGCATTCCCGTTGCACGAGCAAGTCTTCTCGCATCCTCAAGGCGCTTTTTAGCATTAGGCATAAGGTACGAGTAGACGGTATCCTCCTCGAGCACCTTTTTCATTCGCTCAAGTATCTTTATGTGTATCTCACCGTAGTCCCCCGGCCAAGATACCTCCATCTTTCCGAGCACCGGAGTTACAAAGACGAGCTTTCTTTGTATATCAAGCTCGGTTACCTCCCAGACCCTTCCCGCAAGGGCAAATCTGTCACCAACGGGAGGCGGTGCCGTTATCGTGCCTATTTCATCCGCCTCGCATCTTACGGTAAAGTCCTCGCTGTCCTTGAAGACGGCATAAAACTTAAACGAGCCAATCATTCGCTCGCCCTTAAGCCCGACTATAATGCCGCCCTCATCGGTAAGCTGAAGGATATCGTTATCTATCATTGAAAGCAGAAGCGTACGCAGCGATTCGGGAGATACATCGTAAAACGGAGGCAGGGAGAGCATTCTTTCCGCAAGC
>JAZSLE010000047.1:0-2314 GCA_045535215.1 Eubacteriales bacterium | reverse complement strand
GAGATCTCGAATTTTATATTAGGCATATCGAGGAAGCTCAAAACCTCGCAAACCTTTCTTGAAAGATCCTTTGCAGTGGTCTTTCGTATTTGCGATATTTTTTGAGCAGCTGCGGTTGCTTCCTTAACGGTGGCGGACAGCTCCTGAGAGTACTGTGCTATCAGTGTAGCGGAATTTTCCATGCTCTCAAGCTCTTCCTCTGCCTTCTTGAGATAATTCAATATCTCGTCTTCATTCGCTCCGTATTTTCGCTTTAGCTTATCTATCACATCAAGGCGAGCTTCTATTTTGTCAAGCATAGTGGTGGGGTCTTCGTCGGTATCGGGAAATACGTCGTGCACCCTTTCGGCTATGTCGGTAAGCTCGGATATTATTTCGTAGAGCTTTTCGTTGCATCCTTGAAGTGACGGATAGAACTCTGCAAGATATTCTATTGCGGATGCGGCTTTATCAAGAAGATCGGTCGATGAGAGTCCCTTTTCGTTGTTGTATATCGCTTTATATGCAAGCGCCGAGTATTTTTTGATCTTTTCGTCGGCGAGCAATCTCTTTTTTGACTCGTTAAGCTTTTCGTATTCCCCTCTCTTTAGGCCGGAGGCTTTGATCTCCTCTATCTGATATTTGAGCATATCAGAGCGTCTTAGCTTTTCAGAATCGCTTTGCTTGAGTGATTCAAGCTTCTTTTTTAGTGCGTTTACCGTTTGATAAAGCTCTGTATATGCCTTTAATTGTTCGTTTATATCCGAAAACTCATCCAATATTTTTATTTGGTTTTTCGGAGAGAAGAGAGCCTGACCGTCATTTTGACCGTGTATGGTCAAAAGCTGAGGCGCTATTTCCTTCTGCATGGACGTTGGTACAGTACGTCCGTTTATCTTTACCGACGATCTTGACGAGTGTGATACGTCCTTTTGTATATATAGAACACCGTCTTCATCCGGAGATATGCCGGCAGAAGCAAAGCTAATGATTTTTTCATCGTCAATATCGGATATCATAGCGCTTACGGATGCGTATTCCTCACCGGTACGTATCGCTTCCTTGGAAATGTTTTTCCCGAGTACGAGGGATATACCGTCTATTATTATTGATTTTCCTGCTCCCGTTTCACCGGTGAAAACCGTAAATCCGGGTGCAAAGTCAATATTGAGCTCGCGTATCAAAGCGATGTTTTTTATATATAAAGAGTTCAGCATCGTTGTTACCTTATCTGTGTGAAAGCATCTCCGAAAGCTTGAGAGAGATGTCGGACGCACTTTGCTCGTCCTTCGTTATTATCAATATAGTATCGTCACCTGCTACACATCCGAGAATATCGTTTATGTGTATGGAATCGATAGCAGCGGCAATTGCCTGTGCCAATCCCGGAAGGGTGTGTATAACTATGTCGTTACAGGCGTGGTCAATCTTCAGTATGGATTCCGTAAGTGCCGAATTAAGTCCGAGGGTGTTCCCTCTTTCTCTGCTTTTTGTGGGAGTAACGTATCTGAACGTGCCGTCGCTGAGAGAGGTCTTCGTAATCTTGAGCTCTCTTATATCACGGGATACCGTTGCCTGCGTAACGTCAAAGCCGAGAAGCTTAAGTCCGGAGAGAAGCTCCTCCTGCGTTTTTATTACGTTATTGCTTATCAGATCAATTAATGCTTTCTGTCTACCGGTTTTCATTTTTCACCTTTTTCAGTTTAATTTTGTGGAAAGCTTATCGTAGAAGGAGTGGTCCTTTATTTTTATGAGAAGCGCGGATCTGTTTGCTTTTGAAACAGTTACCTTATCTCCGAAATTCAATTCAAAGTTCTTTCGCCCGTCAAGCGTTAAGAACAGGTTCTTTTCGCGTTGAGGGATATATTTGACGTCTATTACCGCTTTTTCGGGGAAAATTACCGGCTTCATCGTAAGCGAGTGCGGGCATATGGGTGTAAGGCATATACAGTTGACTCGCGGGTCTATGACCGGTCCTCCGGCCGAAAGTGAATACGCGGTGGAGCCTGTGGGCGTTGAGATTATAAGTCCGTCGGCACGCACGTCGGTTATATGTATTCCTCTCTCGTATATTTTGAGGTCTACTATTTTGGATATGGATCCGTTTGAGATGACCGCTTCGTTAGCCGCAAAATCCGCAAATCGCTTTTTGCCTGCCTCGGACACTACCTGAACGAAGAGCATGGATCTTTCCTCAAGCTTGTAATTTTCGTCGATCACGCAATCAAGGAGGTCAAGCTCATTCGGCTCTATTTCCGCAAGAAAACCGAGTCTGCCGAGATTTACTCCGATCACGGGAGTTTGAGACGCGGAAGCGCGCTTGAGAGAGTCTATT
>JAZSLE010000056.1:0-2431 GCA_045535215.1 Eubacteriales bacterium | reverse complement strand
TTGTAGTTAACACTTGTCTTCCTAAGACCGCTTGGCCTCCGACTTATTATGATCACGGGTGACCACAAGGACACCGCTGTTGCCATCGCTATGCAGCTTGGTATCATCGACAGCGCAGATCAGGCGATCACGGGCGCACAGCTTGATGAGATCTCCGATGAAAGATTTGAGGAAGAGGTTGTAAACTATTCCGTTTACGCACGCGTACAGCCCGAGCATAAGACGAGAATCGTAAACGCTTGGCGTAAGAAGGGCAAGGTTACCGCTATGACTGGCGACGGCGTTAACGATGCTCCTTCCATCAAGAACGCAGATATCGGCGTTGGTATGGGTATCACCGGTACTGACGTTACCAAGAACGTTGCCGATATGATCCTTGCAGACGATAACTTCGCAACCATCGTATCCGCAGTAGGCGAGGGAAGAAGAATTTACGATAATATCCGTAAGGCTATTCAGTTCCTTCTCGCATCCAACCTCTCCGAGGTTCTTATGATATTCTTTGCCACTATAATGGCAACCTTCATTCTTCCTGCAATGGGTATTAAAACAGAGAACCCTGCAATATTTGCGGCTGTTCATCTGCTTTGGATAAACCTTATCACCGACTGTTTCCCCGCGCTTGCTCTTGGTATGGAAAAGCCTGAGAGCGACGTTATGAAGCGTACACCCCGTGACTCCAAGGAAGGCATTTTTGCCGGTGGTCTTGGTACTGCAGTTGCTTATCAGGGACTTCTCGTTACCGCTATAACCTTTGCTTCCTATCTTTTGGGTAGATTCTGGCTTGCAGATGCTTACCATCACGAAGCAATCGAGGCAGGCTTGTACTCCGCAGAGATGCTTGGCGTTTCAATGGCGTTCCTTACACTCGCGATGTGTGAGATCTGTCATGCTTTCAATATGAGATCGCTTCACGGATCGATTTTCACGATGAAGAATCAGAACTGGTGGTTGTGGGGCGCAGGAATTCTTTCCTTCGTACTCACCACCGTAGTTATTGAGGTTCCTTTCTTGGCAGATGCTTTTGAGCTTGCCCATCTTGATCTTCGTGAGTATGGAATAGCATTTGGACTTGCGGTACTCATTATCCCCATCGTTGAGTTTATCAAGATCTTTTCCCGTATTATCGATAAAAAGAAAGCAAAATAATCGGGATATGAATTAATATTACAGACCAAAGTCGCCAAAAACTCAAGGTTTTTGTGATTTTGGTCTGTTTTTTATATTATATTGTGAAAATATGCAAATCGTTCATAATACGGTAATATTTAAGTGATATAATGCTTTATTCCATTAAAGAAGAGGTTCTTACTTATGACTTTGAAAAAATACGACTCGGCAAGTGATGAAATTTACGCTCTTACACAGCTTTGTAAAGAGAATTCATCCGTAAACCCGAATCTTTATCCTTTATACGACGTAAAAAGAGGTCTTAGAGATGCAAACGGTAAGGGCGTTCTGACCGGACTTACCACTGTTTCCGACGTTCGTCAGCACGAATTCAAGGACGGAGAATACGTTCCCAGCCACGGTAAGCTTTTTTATCGCGGAATCAACGTTGAAGACATAGTCAACGGTGCGATGAAAGAGGGAAGATTTGCTTTTGAGGAAACCATCTTTCTTCTGATGTTCGGAAAAATGCCCACAAGAGATGAGCTTTCCGAGTTCAGAAAAATGATACACTCAAATTACGAGCTTCCCAGACACTTCGTGCGCGACGTTGTAATGAACGCTCCCCCCGATGATATGATGAACTCCCTTTCAAGATGCGTTCTTTCTCTTTATTCTTACGATGACAGAGCAAACGATATCTCCGTTGAAAACGTATTAAGACAGTGCGTTCAGTTGACCTCACAGCTCCCCGAGCTTGCGATATATTGTTACCATGCATATCAGGATCATACGCATAAGGGTCCGCTTTATATTGCCAAGCCCAGAAAGAGCTACTCCATTGCCGAAAATATGCTTTATATGCTTCGTCCCTCGGGCGTGTTCACCGAGCTTGAGGCAAGAGTTCTTGACTCCGCCCTCATTCTCCACGCCGAGCACGGCGGCGGTAATAATTCAACATTTACGATGCGCGTCGTAACCTCATCCGGCTCCGATACTTATTCCGCCTTCGCCGCATCACTTTGCTCCCTCAAGGGTCCAAGACACGGCGGCGCAAACCTTAAGGTATCCGATATGATGGAGGATATCAAGGAAAACGTATCCGACTGGGCAGACGATGAGGAGATCACCGCATACCTGCGTAAGATCCTTAACAAGAACGCGTTTGACCACAGCGGACTTATTTACGGTATCGGTCACGCTGTATATACCCTTTCCGACCCGAGAGCCGTGATATTCAAGCGCTTTGTGAGCGAGCTTTCCAGCGCTAAGGGCAGAGAAAAGGAATTTGAGCTTTATAACAAGGTTGAAAATATCGCAC
>JAZSLE010000007.1:0-2973 GCA_045535215.1 Eubacteriales bacterium | reverse complement strand
GGCTTAAATATGCTATAATATTAAAGTACTCGCTGCTATGGCTCAGTCGGTAGAGCACGTCATTGGTAATGACGAGGTCATCAGTTCGATTCTGATTAGCAGCTCCAGCACCGTCCCGGATAGGGACGGTGTTTTTTTATTCGTCAGTATCGAGAATGAGATGCGGAGAATCGTACTCAACGCACATTGCGGGCAGGGTGATATATCTTATGCCGTCAGCAGTACATTCGGCACCCGGATGATAATGTCCCTGAACGACGGTCACCTTTGCCTTCGAGTCAACGAAGAGGGCGTGGAGCTCGTCGTAATTTTTTATTCTGTGGCGCGTCTCCGAATCGGGAGCGAGGCACTGATGCACGAAAACGAATACGCGGTCGTTCTCCGTTGCTCCGTCAAGCAGTGTCTTCAGCATTTCGATCTGGTCGTGAGGGACGCAGCTGTCCTTCCAATCGACGTTTTCGTACAGGTAATGCTCACCACATGAAAGGTAGTTTGCGTCAAGGAAGACGAAGCGGTCGCGTCCGCAGAGAACACTGTACGGTGGACGAAGCTCGTCCTTTTCGTAAAACTCGTCCTGCGAGAAGTTTATACAGTCATGGTTGCCCATAAGGAGAAGATACGGCTTACCCGTGCTCTTTATAAGCGCCTTCATTTCGGCAAGATATACTTCACAGCCCTCTCCGTCGTCGGTAAGGTCGCCGAGACAGACTACGGCATCGCATTCGGCCATCCTTTCGGTAAGCGACGCAAGCTTTTTTAAAGAAAGAACGGGGCGGCGATTTTTGACCTTAAGCTCGCTTTTTCCGTAATGGGGATCGGCAAATAAAAAGAGTTTCATAGTACACCTCCGTGTTACGTAATTATTATATCACACGCAGCATCCCGTGTCAAGAGATTTTATTTTTGGAAAATTCACTTTTTTTATTGACATTTCGGAAAGATAGTATTATAATATTGTTGAAATACTGCTACACGTACTTAATGGAGGAAATTATGAAAATAAGTGTACAAACAGCTCCCTGGTTTAAATACGACGATCCCGACACAAGCTTTGCGTTTATCAAGGAATGCGGATTTGACGCGGTAGACTTCAATATCGACATTCTTTTCCCGGCAAGAGCTCTCGCGCGCGGTGAGGGTGATCTTCGCTTCTTTGATATGTCAATCGATGAGGTCGTTGAATATCACCGCCCCGTAAAGGAGGCGGCAGACAAGCACGGAATTTCTTTTGCACAGATGCATGCTCCCTTCCCGCTTTACTTTGACGGTCTTACTGAGGTAAATGAGAAGCTTGTCGAGTCGGTAGTAAAATGCCTTGCGGTATGCGCTTTGTTCGGATGCCCCGCACTTATCGTTCATCCGCTGTCCTTCCCCTCCGAGCCTTATGAGAAGGAGGTAGAGGTAAACCTTGCTCTGTACCGCAGTCTTATTCCAGCGGCAAAGAAGTACGGCGTTACCGTTTGCCTTGAAAATATGTTCTACACCTACAACGACAGACGAATCGGTGCGTCCTGCGCTTCTGCCGAGGAGTCGGTTTGGTACATAGACAAGCTCAACGAGGAGGCAGGAGAGGAGATATTCGGATACTGCTTCGACCTCGGACACGCAAACATCGTCGGCGAGAACGTAAAGAGATTCCTTAACACTCTCGGACACAGACTCACCGTGCTTCACGTACACGACAACGACGGTGCGTACGACCTTCACACTCTTCCCTACGCATGTCTCAAGAAGAGCGGTCCCGTATGCAACTGGGACGAGTTCCTTGAGGGACTTCGCGACATCGGATACGAGGGACCGATCAACTTTGAAACGTTCAACGCGCTCAGGGTGTTCCCCAAGGAGGTATGGCCCGAGACTCTCAAGCTCATATCTGCCATAGGACGTATGTTTGATGCTCGCATCCATTCATAAGCCAAAACGTACAAATAAAGCCACGCGGTGACGTAAAACGTCCCGCGTGGCTTTTTTTCATTCCTTGAATATTTCTATCCTTACGTTTATTTCATTTTCTGCCGTTGCGACAAAGCACTTATAGTGTCCGTTTCGGTTAGCCGCGATCCTATCAATATCTTTTACTCTTCCGCTTGTCGTATAGCGGCAGGTATACCCGAGATAGGATACGGTCAGAGAATCGGCATCTGTGCTTATCTTCGGCTCGGTCTCTCCGTCAAAGCAAAGCGCGGGCAGGGTAAGTCCTATCTTGCCCTCACCCTTAACGGTAATTATGACACCGTCCTTACCGACCGTGTAGTGCTCGCTCGTGCTTTTGCCGTTTTCAAGGAGGCAGGTAAGCGTTGCATATGCGGTGTCTGCATCGGCTCCGTAGCATACAAGCTCGTATTTTGAGGAAGGATCGGCTCCGAGGAGAAATCGGTCGTCCACAATCGCGGCGGAGCATATTGAAAACGCGATAGGATCGCTGATATCCACGCGGTATTTCGGCTTCTTCGGGCAGGGGCAGGAAAGGCATATTGCCGACGGCGCGTCCTCCTTATGTACTCTTCCGAGTCCGTTGGCATCATAGAGCGCGTCTGCGTTAAGGTCAAACTCAAGACCGTACCCTCCACCCTTAAGGAAGAGCTTATGGAATCGGTCTGACGTAAGTACGGCGGCTGGAGATTCTTCTTTTACGTCTTTAAACGTCAAAGAGTCATCGCATATAAGATACGCCGCATAGATGAAGGACGCCACGGTTATCATATACTTATCAAAGTAGGCGTATTTCTCGCATCCGTACATCGTCTCAGTAGGAAAGCGATTCTTTACATGATAGATCGATTCTTTTGACATCCAGCCGTCAAGCGCGCTTATTGCTTTTTTTGAAGCGGCCTTAAAGCGTGATGCAAGGGCGATTTTTCCTTCTCTCGCGTATCTTTTCGCCTCGTATTCGCATATTACGGCAAGGTGCGCCTCGTTATGCAAAAACTGATTGCTTCTTCCAAGTCGGATCGTAGCCATGTCGTTCTGTGA
>JAZSLE010000024.1:0-15944 GCA_045535215.1 Eubacteriales bacterium | reverse complement strand
GACCGCTTGGCCTCCGACTTTGTCTCAACGGATGTGCAGTATGTGTTAGTAACGGATGCAACGTTCTCAGAGCCTCTTGCAACTTCGTTGCCTTCAGCGTCGAAGAACTTCTGGTTTGCCTCGTAAACGTCCTTCTTTACGAGCCAAGGAGAAGAAAGGTTGTAGCCCATGTAGAAGTCAGGCTCTGCAACGGGAGATGCAGTTACGAGAAGGAGTGTGTACTCGTCGATTACCTGGCATCCAACCTGCTCCCAAGTAACCTTCTCGGTCTTGTCAGCAGTGTAGAGGTAGTCAGCCTGGTAGCCGTTGTACTGCTTGCCTGCTGCAAGGTATGTATCGAAGAGATACTTAGCAGATACCCAAGCCTCGGGATCTGTATCGCCTGCAACTGCAGTGTCACGGTACATTGTGTCGTCTGTGATAAGAACGTACTTGGGAGCTGCGTTGCCGTTAGCGTCAAGAGCGCCTACGATGCCCCAGAAGTCCATATCGAGGTAAACTTCCTTGCCCTCGGAAACGAGTGCTTCAGCAGACTTTGTGATAAGGTTGTATGCAGCCTTACCGTCGTAGAAATAGTTCTTAGCGTTAACTATTTCGAAGTCGCCGGAGTAGAAGGAGTCTGCACGTCTGTTGATAGCGATAGGATCAAGAAGCTGCTGCATAGAGTAAACGTATGTCTCAGCGTTGATCTGTGTGCCGTCGGACCACTTAACTGCGGGGTTAAGAGCGATCTTCCAAGCCTTAGCGGTTTCGCCTTCAACGATGCCGTACTTGCCAACGTAGTCAGCAGTAACGTCAACGGGAAGAGCTGCAGCTGCCTCGGGGATGATGGTGTAACCTGAGAGGTCAGAGTTTACAACAAAATCGTAGAGAGCTGTTGTGATGTAACCAAGAACGTAAGAGTCATCGCTGGTCTCCCAAGCGTGGGGGTTCCAGTTGAGACCTGTTGTACCGCCGATGTAATCGAGCAATGTGTACACTTTCTCATCTCTATAGTCCTTGTCGGGGTTGCCGGCATAAACGCCGTCCATTACGCCGTCGCCATCCCTGTCAAAAGGATTCTCGGGGGTGTTCTCTTCGGGCTTACAAGCAGCAAGTACGCTTACAAGCATAAGAACAGCGAGAAGGAGCGACAAAAGTTTGATTTTGCGCATTTTGGTTTCCTCCAAAAAAAATAAAAATTTTATAATACATAGTATCAACGAGCGTTAATACCACACATTACTTCTGAAAATGGGTATAAGAACCCCTATAGCATGTCCGCAGAGGTCCACATTAATATTATACACATATACAGTCGGGTTGTCAATAGGATTTTCAATTTGTTCAAGAAAATATAACATCTGAAGCGTTTGGAAATCGCCGCCAAACGTCGAAAACGTTGTTTTTCATTTTTTTGAAACTCTTAAAAAAGCAAAAGAAAAAGAGCGTTTCCGCTGCCCTAACAGATATGGCTATAATATTATACACGCGAAAGAGGGTTTTGTCAAGAGCTTTTTTGATTTTTTATCACTTTTTTGAATCAATTTCTTTGAATTTTTCTCCCCAACGTTAAAAAAATGGCAAAAAAATGAAAGAAGAGGACGTGAAAGCTTCAAAAGTCCTCTTCTGTCGCGGGATAGTCCGCACTTTTTCTCTGTTGAATATAGCGTAAGCGCACAAGCCCCGCCGCGATCACCGCTCCGATAAGCCCTCCGAGCGAATTCAGAAGCAGATCGTCAACGTCGGGCGAGCCGCACATGAAGAAGAGCTGCAGCAGCTCCGCCGAAAGCGACACCGCGACCGACAGCAGAAACGCACGCAGACATACGAGCCGGCTGCTCCTTGCCGAGAGCGCGTAGAATACGGGCACCGGCAAAAGTATCAGCAGATTGCCGAACAGGTTGATCACGACCTTCGCCGAGAGGAGGTCGAGCGCGAGATAGCGTCTCACCGTCGAGAAGAGCGAAAGATTCACTTTGTTCTCAAAGAACCACTCTACCCTTCCCGCGTCCGCCTCGTACAGCACGTACTCGAAGAAGTCGGCTCTGCCGTATACCGTCGCGCGAAGGAAAAGCTCCACCGACAAAACGAGATATACCGAGTAGAGGACCCGCCTGTCTATCTTGTCCCCGAGAAGAAGCGCTCCCACGTACGACGACACTATCGCAAAAGCAAGCGTTACAGCTTGATATATATTAAAGGAAGTAAACCCCGAGACGTATACCGCCGCGGGAACGCAGGCAAGAGCAAGAAGTAAAAGCCCCACCGCCTGCAATGGAGTCACCTTGTATCTGTTTTCGTCCATTTTCGTCTCCGTTCGGATTTATACCGTAATTATACCATATCCGCGCCTCTGTGTCAAGCAAATGCGCGAATTTTCGTGAAACCGACTTTGTTGCACGAAACGGTTTTTGTTGTCACGTTATCACAGTTTACAAAATGTACAAAATTATTACTTGAAATGTCTAATATAGTTTGGTATACTATATTTCGTAGAAAGACAAACGTTTGAATATGATTTCAAAAAGACATCTTGGAGGTATTATGAACAGAACACCGCTTGCAATGCGCTCGCTTCCCGACTACAGCAGAGGCGAGGAGATAATGAACATGGTCACCCACATAGTCGGAGGCGGAGTCGGAATCATCACCCTTGTTGTATGTATTTTGCGCTCGGTATACGACTTTAACGGCTGGTCGCTCGCGGGAAGCATCGTTTTCGGATGCTCCATGGTCTCGCTCTATACGATGTCGTCGGTTTACCACGGTCTCTCGCCGAGGCTCACCGCGAAAAAAGTATTCCAGATACTCGACCATTGCACGATCTTCGTGCTGATAGCGGGAACGTATACCCCCATCCTTCTCTGCTCTGTCAGACGCACGTCCCCGATACTCTGCTTTGCGATGCTCATTCTCCTTTGGGGCGTTGCCGCTCTCGGAATAACCCTGAACGCGATAGATATCAAGCGTTACGGCGTGTTTTCCATGGTATGCTACCTCACGATGGGCTGGTGCGTGGTCCTGACGGGCAAAACGGCGGTCGATTCGCTCGGAATACACGCCTTTGGACTTATCCTCCTCGGAGGTATCCTTTATACCGTCGGCGCGGTCTTCTACGGCCTCGCTCGTAAAACAAGATATATGCATTCGGTCTTCCACATATTCGTATGCCTTGCAAGCGTCGCACACTCCGCGGCGGTCTTCCTCTACGTAATATAATGAAGGAAAGCCGCACCGAACAACACCCCCAATATATTCCGTACGAAAGGAACGTTAAAGCCCCATGAAGCTCAAGCTCGCAGTTGCCGTCCGCGTCATCACGACGCCTCCATTCACCATTTTTGCAGTTCTCACCTTTCTCTTTGCACTCAAAGGAGAGGTTATCGGAGGAATATTACCCTACATCCTCTCGGTGCTGTTTCTGTCGGTCATTCCCGCACTCGCATATCCGATACAGCCGCTTGTCCCGAAATACAAGGATAAGGGACGCGACGGACAAAGACGACTCGCGTTCGTCACAACCGCAATCGGCTACCTCTTCGGCTTTATCTATGGACTCACTCCCTTCACCACAAGCGGGCTGAGCCTCATCTTCACGACCTACTTCATTTCGGTTATCATCCTCACCCTTATAAATAAGCTCACCCGCTTCCACGCAAGCGGACACGCCTGCGGCGCAATAGGACCGCTCGTCCTGCTCGCATATATGCTCGGCGGCATATGGATACTTCCCGCAGCCGTTTTAGCGGTCGGAATAGTTTGGTCTTCGATCGTAACGAAAAGCCATACTCCGTCCGAGCTTTGCTTCGGTGCGCTTACGTCGATATCCGCGTTTCTTATCTCGCTTTTCATTTACAGTATATGATGCGACAGCACAAAAAAAGACGGAAAGCTATTGACAAATCGGCGCGAATGTGGTATAATATATATGTAACTGAAAAGGTCGGGTGCCTCTGACGGTTAACGGATATTTACGTCCGACGTGGAGTACCACGGTGAGCCCCGAGCACCATAGCCGACCGTCTGGGCAGCACCTATTACAGAGTGTTGCCCTTTTGTTGTGATCATTACGAAACGAGGTACATATATATGAATTTTGAACAGTGGAACGGATTCGTTGCCGGCGATTGGCAGAACGGCATCAACGTAAGAGACTTCATCCAGAAGAACTACACACCCTACGAGGGCGACGGAAGCTTCCTTTGCGGACCTACCGAAAGAACGACGGCTCTTTGGAACAAGCTCTCCGACCTCTTCCGTCAGGAAGCGGAGAAGGGCGGCGTGCTTGACGTAAACGTTGACGTTGCGACCTCGCTTACAGCGTACACACCGGGCTATCTCGATAAGGAAAACGAGATAATCGTCGGAATACAGACCGACGCTCCGCTCAAGAGAGGCGTAAACCCCTTCGGCGGTATAAAGATGACGAGAAAGGCTTGCCAGGCATACGGCTATACCCTCTCGGAAAAGGTAGAAAACGAATTTACCTACAGAACAACACATAACGACGGCGTTTTCCGTGTCTATAATAAGGCGATCCGCGCCGCAAGACACTCGGGCATCATCACAGGGCTTCCCGACGCATACGGCAGAGGAAGGATCATCGGCGACTACAGACGTGTTGCCCTTTACGGTATAGATGCCCTCATAAAGGAAAAGCAGGCGGATAAGGATAGGATCGCGGACGGAGCGGTAGTTCTCGCCGACGAGATAAAGCAGCTGGAGGAACTCTACCAGCAGATAACCTTCCTTAACAAGCTCAAGGAGATGGCGGCAATGTACGACTGCGATATCTCCGAGCCCGCACACAATGCCCGCGAGGCAATACAGTGGCTCTACTTCGGCTACCTCGGTGCCATCAAGGAGCAGAACGGTGCCGCAATGAGTCTTGGAAGAACGGCAACCTTCCTCGATATCTATATAGAGCGCGATATAAAGAACGGAACACTCACAGAGGAGGGCGCGCAGGAGCTTATAGATGACTTCGTAATGAAGCTCCGTATGGCAAGACACCTCCGTACACCCGAGTACAACGAGCTCTTCGCAGGCGACCCGATGTGGATAACAGAGGCTCTCGGCGGTATGGGTGAGGACGGCAGATCTCTCGTAACCAAGAACACCTTCCGTTACCTCAATACCCTCTATACGCTTTCTCCCTCAGCAGAGCCTAACCTCACCGTCCTTTGGTCAAAAGACCTCCCCGACGGATTCAAGCGTTTTGCGGCAAAGGTGTCCTGCGACACAGACTCGATACAGTACGAAAACGACGACCTTATGCGCAGAAGCTTCGGTGACGACTACGCCATCGCTTGTTGTGTCTCCGCAATGAGAGTCGGTAAGGATATGCAGTTCTTCGGCGCGAGAGCAAACCTTGTAAAGCTCCTCCTCCTCGCACTCAACGGAGGAAGAGACGAGAAGAGCGGCGACAGAGTTGCTCCCGATATGGGACGCTTTGAGGGCGAGTACCTTGACTTCGAGACCACTCTCGACCTCATAGACCGCTACCGCCCCTATATCGCCTCCACCTACGTAAAGGCGATGAATATGATACACTATATGCACGATAAGTATGCATATGAGAAGACACAGATGGCTCTCCACGATACCGACGTGCACAGATTTATGGCGTTCGGTATTGCGGGACTTTCGGTTCTCGCAGACTCGCTCTCCGCTATAAAGTACGCGAAGGTAAGAGTTATAAGAGACGAGACCGGACTTATAAAGGAATTTGAAACGATCGGCGACTTCCCCAAGTACGGAAACGACGACGACAGAGTCGACAGCATCGCAAGAAAGCAGACAGAGCTGTTCTTTGAGGAGCTGAAGAAGAACCCCACCTACAGAAACGCAGAGCATACCCTCTCGGTCCTTACCATAACATCAAACGTTGTCTACGGTAAGAAGACGGGAAGCACTCCCGACGGAAGAAAGGCGGGCGAGCCCTTCGCGCCCGGCGCAAACCCGATGCACGGCAGAGACGAAAGCGGCGCTCTCGCATCGCTTAACTCGGTTGCAAAGCTCTCCTATTCCATCTGCAAGGACGGTATCTCGAATACCTTCTGCATCATTCCTTCGGCACTCGGCTCGGACGACGAAACAAGATACAAGAATCTCTGCTCGATAATAGACGGCTACTTCGCACAGGACGCACAGCACCTCAACGTAAACGTCTTCAACAGAGAAATGCTCATAGACGCTGTCGATCACCCCGAAAAGTACCCCAACCTTACGATAAGAGTCTCGGGATACGCAGTATGCTTCCATAAGCTCTCCAAGGAGCAGCAGCAGGAGGTCATCGCGCGTACCTTCCACGGCTGTATGTGATATGTGCGACACTAAAATAAAAGGAAGGATACATTCCTTCCAAAGCCTCGGCGCAGTTGACGGTCCGGGCATCCGATTCGTAATATTTATGCAAGGCTGCCCGTACTCCTGCCCGTACTGTCACAATCCGGATACGCAAGCCTTCGGCACGGGCGACGAATATGGTGTAAGCGAGCTTACCGAGAAGATAAAACGCTATAAGCCGTACTTCGGTAAGCGCGGCGGAGTCACCGCCTCGGGAGGCGAGCCTCTCTGTCAGACAAAGTTTCTTACGGAGCTGTTCAAAAGCCTGCACGGCGAGGGTATAACCACCGCACTTGACACCGCGGGAATGAGACCGAACGACCGCATAAGAGAGCTTCTTCGCGAGACGGATACCGTTCTGTGCGATATAAAGTTCCCCGATAACGAAAGATACAAAAAGCACCTCGGCATCACCCTTGACGACACACTCTCCTTTCTCTCGCTCTGCAACGAGCAAAACAAGGAGATAATCATAAGACACGTCGTCGTCCCCGGAATGACCGACACCGAGGAAAGCGTGCTTGAGATAAAGAGGCTTGCCTACAGTGTATGCACTCCGAGTAAGATAGAGCTTCTTCCCTTCCGTAAGCTCTGCATCGAGAAATACGATAAGCTTGGCATCCCGTTCCCTCTCGCAGATACCGACGAGTGCTCCGAGGAATGCATCCGCAGGTTGTCTTCACTCCTTTAAGACAATAAAAATCGGCTGTTGCCATGCGCAACAGCCGATCTTTTTTATTTAGTCCTCGACCGGGTAGGTGTATTCGTAAATAAGCTCGAATTCCATTCCCTTGAGTACGTATACCTTAAATCCGTCATCCGTGCTCTCGGAAATATAGAAGGCGCGTCCACCGCCGTTGAGAGGCGAATAGTCGGACATGTCCTCAAGCAGGCGAACAGGCTTTCCCGTGCCTTTTACGCCGTAGAGTATGTCCTCGTCGTCAACGTACAAAAGTATGTCATTCGTAACGAGCGCACCCTCAACGCCCTCGGCTACCTTCACGCCCTTCTTGCCGTTTCTCCAAAGGTAGACTTCATCGGCATCACTATCGGTGAAGTAGTAGATAGAGTTTCCGTCGGGCGATACCGAAAGATCGTTTAGAGCATCGTCATCCTCGACCTCTTCGGCCACGAGAACGACCTTCTTTGAGGAGATGGTGTATCTGTATATTCCGTAATCGCTGTCGCGGTCGGTAACGAAGAATATGTGCTTGCCGTTCTCGGATATTACGGCGTTCCATACGTCGTCAACAAGCTCTGTAAGAACGTAGTCGCCGTCGGACATCAAAAGCGAGTCATCGTCCTCACATGAGAACGGCTTATTCTTGTAGGTGTCTATGCCTATTACAGCCACGGGGACCTCCGCGTACTCTCTCGACATGTACTGGATGTTCTGATTGAGGAGCGGATATGCCTCTCCGTCGAACATCTTTATCTTGTCGCCTCCCTTTACCGATACGTAGGTGTTACCCGACGCGCGGAACATTATCTCGGAGAGATCCTTGTTGAAGTAAAAGTTCTTGTCGGTCGCCTCGGAGGCTATCTTCCTGCCGTTGCCCTTGGTGTCGTACAGGTAAAGATCGGGCTCCGCGTTGTCCTTCAGCTTGAGAGAGTATATGTACTTTCCGCCGTTTGCTATTGCGATCGGTATCGTGTCCTCGACCGCATCCTGCTCCTTGCCGTTTATAACAAGCTTGACCTCAAGCTCGTCGGAGAGAGAGAAGGTGCCGTATGCATAGCTGGCTCCGTCGGGAGAAAGCACGAATACTACCGTGGAGATAAGGTCCTTTTCGTATTCTGCGACGACTGTCGGCTCGGAATCACCCTTTCTCCATTTTCTTATATCGGAGTCGGGTCCCGTGTAGAGCACGGTGCTTCCGTCGTAGGATATCGTTATATCGTTGAACGAGCGTGTTATCTCCGAGAGAGAGTCGTTCTTGACGCTGTCTATCTTGACGACGCCGTCATTGTCAACGTGATAAAAATTGACCGTAATGCTGTCCTCATTTACGTCGTTTACCTTCATAAAGGCGGACTCGCCGTCAGCTGAGCGCCATATGTTGGTGAGCATGCCGTCAACTACCTCGGACTTGTACTTGTCACTGTAGAATATCGCCGTCATCCTGTCCTCAATGTTTGCATTGGGGTTTATTACCTGAGTCGTTACCGATACGCCCTTTATGTCGTATCCCGTCTTGTTGCCGAGCAGGATCACGAGAGTTATGATGAGTGCGGCAACGACGACAAGAGAGATCGAAGCAACTATTATAAGACGAATGACCTCCTTGGACAAGGGCTTTTTCTCCTTAACGGGAGGAACTGCCTCCGAGACGGGTGTATCGGCCTTCTTTTCGACAGGCTTCGGTTCTGCCTTTACGGGAGCCTTCAACTGAACGCCGCAACCCTTACAGCTTGTAGCACCCTCGGGATTGTCGCATCCGCAAAACTTACATTTCATAATAAGTTCTCCTTTCTAATTTCTAAAATCAAACGGCTGCATCCCTTGGAAACAGCCGTATTTGCCGTTATACGGCGATATTATTCAGCCTCTTCAGCTGCGGGAGCTTCTTTTGCGGGCTCCTCGTCTGCAGGCATGAACTTGTCAACGAGCTTGTCGATGAAGCCGAGGCTTATGGGATTCTGCTTGAGAGCGAGGAATCCGTATACAACGAAGATGACCTTCTCGGTAACGTTGAGTGCGAGCGAGAGGATGTTTTCAATCGAGAAGAATGCTCTTCCGATGCCCGAAACGATCGGGAGAACGCTGAGCGTGAAGAGAGATCCGAGGCTTCCTACAAATCCCACGAGTACGCCGAGAAGCGAGAATACAACGCTGAGAACTACAACCTTAACAGCTGTCTTTCTGAGCCACATGTTGGACTCGAAGAGGAGAACGTAGCCCGCGAGAAGTGCGAGAACGAGATATCCGGAGAAGAGTCCGAAGAAGAAAAGCGCCGCGCCTACGGCACCGACGGTAAGTCCGAATTTAGTTTTCATATAAAAAACCTCCGTAGTAGAAATATTTCCGCGTACCGAATTTGCATCGGAACGCCTATTGCCTATATTATATCACAAGATAAGGGAAAAATCAATAGTTTTTTGAAAAACGTACTAATTCTTTTACCCGAAAAGGTTACAAAATACGACTTTTTTCGTTTTCACATAAAGTTCACAAGATGCACACAAAAAACAGTATAACACATTTCTTCAATATGTTATAATTACTGCGTACATACTTTTTTATGTTGTGTGTATATATTTATCAAGCAAAGGGCACTGCCTTTTGTATTTCAATACTTATTTAGGAGGACTTATCATGAAAGGTAAGGCTATTGCAGGCCTCGTGCTTGGCATCGTAGGCATAGTATTCTCGTTCCTCGGAACATGGTTCTCGGTTCTTGCACTCCCCATCTCCATCGTTGGTCTCGTACTCAGCATCATGGGTGGTAAGGGTCTTAAGGCAGCAGGCGAGCCCGCTGGCATCGCTACCGCAGGTCTCGTACTCGGCATCATCGCTGTAGTATTCTCTGCTATCTGCTTCGTTACATGCGGTCTCTGCACAATTTGTGTAGCTTGCGCTGGCAACGCACTCAACGACGGACTCAACGATCTCCTTGGAGAACTCAGATAATTTATACTGAGATATAATCCCCAAACGGTCGTCAAGATCACCTGACGTACAACATCCCGACAGCTCTATTTGCGGTCGGGATGTATGTGCTTATATTACCCCCTTTACAGGAGCAAATATTGTGTTAACCGAAATAGTGATATTCGGCAAAACGATCCCCATGTACGGTCTGTGCTGGTTTCTCGGCATATTCATTGCCGCCATCGTTGCCGTTTTAATAAAAAGAAAAAGAAATATAGACACCTTTGATCTTGTCTGCTCCGCTGTCTACTCTATGATAGGCGCGGCACTCGGCGCAAAGATACTCTTCATAATAGTCTCCATGCCCGTAATAATCAGCTGGTTTGAGGCGGGATACCCCGTTCTATCCATCATAGAGGCGGTAATGAGAGGCGGATTCGTCTTCTACGGAGGACTTATCGGAGGCGCCGCGGGCCTTTTCTTATATACCTTTCAGTTCAAGCTTAAGCTTAAGGAGTTCGTCGACGTGTATGCCGTCGTCCTTCCGCTCGGACATGCGGTCGGAAGAGTCGGATGCCACCTCGCCGGCTGCTGCTACGGAATAGAATATGACGGACCCTTCTCCGTTGTATACGAGCATGCGACCGAGGGAAGCACTCCCGTCGGTGTACCCCTCTTCCCCGTTCAGCTCGCCGAGGCAACGGCGCTTCTCCTGCTCTTCTTTGTATTGCTCACCGTCTACCTTTGCACAAAGAAAAGATTAGTCCCCTCGGTCACCTACGCGATGGGATATGCCGTTATAAGATTTACCCTTGAGTTCTTCAGAGGAGATGCCGAAAGAGGAGTCCTCCTCGGTATATCTACCTCGCAGTGGATAAGCCTTGCGCTTGCGGTTGCCGCTGCAGTCATTCTCGTCCTTCTCTTAAAGAGGCGTGAGCCGAGTGAGGACGGCAAAAGACTCAAGATAGGCTTTTGTACGATAAAACCGAGCCTCTTCTCCGAACTCGCAGCTCTAGGCTACGACTACGTCGAGGGAAGCCTTATGAAGATATACTCCGCAACCGACGAGGAGCTGAAGGAGATATCCGACGCCCTCTCCGCCGCGGGAATACCCATGGAGACCACGAACGGCTTCTTCCCCGGCGAGATTACTCTCTACTATACCGATAAGGCGGAAGCCGAGTCCACCCTCAAGGGATTAGCCGACTACGCCGAAAGAGCACTCTCTCGCGCGTCGGCACTCGGAGTCAAGCTCTCGGTCATCGGCGCGGGTACTTCAAGAAGAATCCCCGAGGGAATGGATATGGCAGAAGCCGTATCACAGCTTGATACCGTCATGAATATGCTCGCCGATATCGCCGCAAAATACGGTATAAAGGTTGTAATAGAGCCGCTCAACAAGGGCGAGACCAATGTGATAAACTCGCTTTCCGAGGCGTACGCCATGGCAAAGAGGATAAACAACCCGAACCTCGGCGTCCTCAACGACTTCTACCATGCCGATAAGGAGAATCAGCCTCTCGAGGAGCTCACCGAGGCAAAGGACCTGCTTTTCCACCTCCACGTGTGCGGACGGCACAGGCTTCCGCTTTCGCCGGGTCTCAGAGATTGGATACTTCCGCAGATGGACCTCGTCAAGGCAAACGGATACGTCGGCCGCATCAGTATAGAAAGCGGAAAGCCGACACCGATAGAGTCAATGAATATATCGTACCCTCTTCTTTCCGAGATAAAAGACCGCTTCAACGCGGATTGACCGTCGGACGTGCGAGGGCGAAAAGGAGACCCGTATGACAATCGAGACCGAAAGACTCATATTGAGAGAGTACACGTACGAGGATTTCGACAGCCTTTACGCCATCCTTTCCGATCGCGAGACGATGGCGCACTATCCGAGACCGTACGACGAAAACGGAACGCGCAGATGGATTTCGTGGAGCCTTGACAACTACGAGCGGCACGGCTTCGGTCTCTGGGCGATGATCCTTAAGGAAACGGGAGAGCTTATCGGAGACTGCGGACTGACGCTGCAGAGCATCGACGGACAGACTCTTCCCGAGATAGGATACCACGTTCATAAAAGCCATTGGCGACGCGGATACGCAAAGGAGGCGGCAACTGCCGTCAGGGATTGGGCATTTGAGAGCACAGACTACCCCGCCCTTTATTCCTATATGAAATATACCAACGTAGCCTCCTACTCAACGGCGGCGTCCATCGGTATGAAGCGCATCAAGGAATACGAGGACAAGGAGGACGAGCGTCTGTACGTCTATTCCATCACCCGTGAAGAATGGAATGCCCTCCGCTGAAATAAAACAAAAAGGACACCGAGTCATCCCGGTGTCCTTTTTTATGCTTATTCCCTTGTCGCCATTAACGTCTTATAAGCCTTCAACGTCCTTGTATCCTTCCATTTGCCGAGCAATTCAACGCGCGAAAAGCCTGCCTTGATCAGAGTCTCGCTCTCGTGCTCTACCGTAAGCGGTGTGTCGTAGTGATAAAATTCACCCGAATCCGCCGTCTTTCCCTGCTCTCTTTGCATACGTTCAAGCTCGCCTCGGAAAAACGCTTCTCTCTCGTTTGTGTCCGCAAAATAGTCGGTGAGAACGAAATATCCGCCCGACTTCAATGCGCGATACAGCTTTTTGTAGAGAGGTAGCTTTTCGTCTGCGGTGAAATGGTGGAGCGACTCTACCGACACCGCCGCATCGAAGCACTCCTCACCGAACGGAAGGTCGAAATACGAGCCAAGTATCGCAGTGACGTCGTATCCCGCAAGCTTTCTCTTAAGCTCTCCTAACATTCCGCTTGCAAGATCTATACCTACGATGCTTGCACTCGGGTTTATCTTCAAATATTCCTCAAGCTCAAGTCCCGTGCCGCATCCGAGATCGAGCACCCTCGCTTTCTTTGTCAACGGAAGCCGGGAAGCGGTGAACGGATAGAACTCGCGCGCCGACTCTATGTCGTTTAACATATGCTCGTCGTACGTAGTGAGCCTGCGGTCGAAGAACGAGCCCATCTCCTCAAGCGAGATATCCGCCATATTATCAGCCCTTAACGATATCGCCCACTCCGTTGAGTATGTACTCGGGGCGGTATGGGAAGTTCTCGATGTCCTCAAGTGCGGTAACTCCGCTGAGAACGAGCACCGTTGTAACGTTGGACTCTATTCCCGCTATAATGTCGGTGTCCATTCTGTCTCCGATGAACGCGATGTCACCACTGTGGCATCCGAGCTTCTTGAGACCGTGGCGAAGCATAAGCGGGTTCGGCTTGCCGACAAAATACGCCTTCTTTCCCGTTGCTATCTCTATCGGCGCAACGAGAGAGCCGGTCGCGGGCATTATTCCGCCCTCGATGATACCGACCGTGTCGGGGTTCGTTCCTATGAGCTTCGCGCCCTTATTTACAAGTGCTATCGCCTTCTCTATCTTTTCAAAGCAGTAGGTTCTCGTCTCACTTACAACAACGTAATCGGGGTTAACGTCGTTCATATATATTCCCTGATCGTAGAGAGCCTTCGATACCGACGCCTCGCCTATTACATATGCTGTGCAATTCGGCTTCTGACTGTTGAGAAACTCCGCAGTCGCCATAGCACTCGTATAGAAATGATCGGGAGATACGGTAAGACCCATTCTTTCAAGCTTCATGCTGAGCTCGTGGGGGGTCTTTTCGGGGCTGTTGGTAAGGAATACGAATTTCTTGTCGTTTTCTATCAACCAATCAAGAAACTCCTTAACTCCGTCAAGTATCTTGTTTCCGTGATAGATGACACCGTCCATGTCGCATATAAATCCCTTTTTCTCTAAGATCTTTTTCATAAATACGTCCTCCTTGCATCAGAAATTCTCTACATATATTATTATAGCAGAATCGCGCAAAAAATTCAATAGGGTGTACCGATTTTATTTATCCGACTCTTGAAAAAAGAACGTATATGTGATATAATATACTCAATAAAGAAAAAAGGAGCTATAACCGTGATACTTTCAGATATTCCTCCCTTTAGAATAGCGGGAAATCTCTATTTTGTAGGCTCATACGCCGCATCCTCTCACCTTATAGATACGGGAGACGGACTTATACTTATAGACACCGGATACGAAAAGGATGCAGACGCTGTCTGTGCCTCTATCGAGGAGCTCGGCTTCTCGGTGTCGGATATCAAGTACATCATCCATTCACACGGTCACCTCGACCACTCGGGCGCGACCGCAGCTATCCTCTCGCGCTGTAAGGCAATTACCGCGATAGGACGTGCGGACGTAAAATATCTCGGCGGTGCTTTTATCCCCGATATCTACATAAAGGACGGCGACGTCCTCTCGCTCGGCAATACCGATCTGCTCTTCCTTGAAACACCGGGACACACCGAGGGTACCGTGTCGATCTTCTTCTACGTTGAGGAGAACGGAAAGAGATACCGCGTCGGAAGCTTCGGAGGCGCGGGAACAAAGCAGATAAGAAAGGGCTTCCTGCGCGAAAGAGAGCTTTCCTATGCGCAAAGAGGAATGTTTTTTGAGAGTATAGAACGACTCAAGGGCGAGAAGGTCGATATATTTATGGGAAACCACTCGTGGCAGAACAAAACCCGCGAGGGCAGAGAGCAGATGCTTCGGGACCCGACGGTGAATCCCTTTATAGACGAAACTCGCTGGGTAGCCTTTCTTGAGAAGCTAGAGCGGAATATGGAAAGGATAATGCAGGAGGAGAGCAGGACAGAGTTTATAAACTACGCCCACAGAGGCGCAAGCGAGTACGCTCCCGAGAACACGATGTCCTCCTTCCTCCTCGGCATTGAGATGGGCGCAAACGGAATAGAGACCGACGTCCGCTTCACGAAGGACAAAGTCCCCGTGCTCTTCCACGACGACACTCTCTTACGCGTTACGGGTGATCCCGGAAGAGCCTCCGACCTTACCCTTTCCGAGCTGAAGGAGCTTTACTGCACGAATGGGGACAAAAAGGACAGAATAGCCACGCTTGACGAATTCTTGACCGCGCTTGCGGATAAGCCTATATCGTTTGCAATAGAGCTGAAGCAGGAAGGAGCTGCAGATGCGGTCGCGGACGCTATAGAGAAATACGGCATCGCAAAGAAGACGGTGGTAACGTCGTTCAAGTATAACGAGCTGCTCAGAATGAGAAGCATCGCGCCCAATATCAAGTGCGGATACCTCACGAAAAGGGTGGACGACCACCTTTTGCGTAAGCTTCGCGAGGACGGCATCGAGGAGATATGCCCGCGTGCTGACCTCGTTAACGCGGAAAACGTTCGCAAATGGCACCGCCTCGGACTCAACGTAAGAGCGTGGGGCGTAAAGACACCGGAATTGATGGAGTCTGTATATAACGCAGGTGCGGACGGAATGACGGTCAACTTTCCCGATAAGCTTACAGAGCTTATAGCATCGGCCAATGAGTAAAGGAGAACGAAATGGCAAAGTTTGAAAAAACGCTTAACGGTGATTTTCACAAAATACTTAACGAGATAGAAAGCGGGATACTTGATTCAAGCGTCTCCGCATCGCTTGAGGACTCAAGTGACTTTGAGAGCAACGGAGCGAGATGCAGTGTCCGTGTGTTCGAGCGCTACAGCTATATGGGAAACAACCGTGTCAGCATGAGCGTTACCCTCTTTCAGAGCGGAAGCGGTCCGATATTTCTCTCTGCGGTCACATCGGGCGGAAGCCAGGCGATGTTCTTTAAGATGAATACCGTCGGAGAGGAGTCCTTCCTCAAAAAGCTGAAGAATATGTTCCCGTAAAGGAGAATAGGTATGTCAATAGAAAAGGTAAAGGCCTTCTTCTCGGAGAAGGGTATCGCAGACAGAGTCCTTGAATTTGAAACGTCAAGCGCGACAGTCGCTCTTGCCGCGCAGGCTCTCGGATGCGAGGAGGAACGCATAGCAAAAACACTCTCGTTTGCGCTCGGCGATGATGTCATCCTCATTGTTGCGGCGGGAGACGCAAGAATAGACAACCCCAAATATAAGGCTCGCTTCTCTTCAAAG
>JAZSLE010000229.1:0-4214 GCA_045535215.1 Eubacteriales bacterium | reverse complement strand
TACATGTTCCCGAAGGCGCACGCGGCGGCATACGTAATGTCCGCGATACGACTCGGATGGTATAAGATCTATATGCCTATCGCCTTCTATGCCGCGATGTTTACCGTAGCACCGGGTGGCTTTGATGCCGACATAGTTATGAAGGGACAGAAGAACGTGTACAGCACGTGGAAGAGCATCGAAGAGATGGGCAAGGAAGCATCTCCGAAGGAGCAGGGAATGATATCAACCCTTCAGCTTGTGAACGAGTATTACGTAAGAGGCTTCAAGTTCTTACCCGTCAGCCTCAAGAAGTCGGATGCAAAAGCATTCCTTCCCGAGGACGGAAAGATCAGACTTCCTTTTTCCTCTCTTGCAGGACTCGGTGAGAATGCGGCGATAAACATAATAAAGGCGAGAGAAGAGGACGAATTTTTCTCGGTTGAGGACCTCAGAATACGCGCAAAGCTCACAAAAGCGGTAATAGAAATATTGCGAAACAGCGGTGTTCTTGACGAGCTTGACGAGACCGATCAGCTCACATTCTTCTGATAACGGAGCATTACGTTATCACCCAAAAAAAAGCAGACGTGCTTCACGCGAGGCAGTCTGCTTTTTTTATATATTTTATATATACAAGTTCTAAAATCAAGTTTTATTTTGAGCATAATACTTGACAAAGAGAAGCGCATGTGGTATAATAATCCGTGATAAGCTATCGGAGATCGCCTATTATGTTTTTCTGTTTCCGATAGGCCTACCCTAAAGAAACGAAAGGTGGATTTACTATGAAAATCAAAACAATTGCAATGCTCCTTTTGGCAATTATGCTTTTATCGATGCTTGCAGCATGTAAGACTCCTTCAACAGAGGATAATCCCGACGGGGAAACGACAATTCCCGACGAGACTACACCCGTTGTTGAGGACGCAGGCAAGACACTGATATTCCATGGAAGGGAAAAAAGCGAATATAAGCTTATATCAGGAGAGAATGTATCTAACGATATTGAATCAAGATTTACGTTCTTCAAGTCAAGACTTAAGAACAAGTTGAACCCGTATTACACTGAGTCCGACGACGTTTACCCCGACAATTTTGACATCTCCGCTACAAAGGAGATCCTCTTCGGCCCCGTTAACAGAGACGAGTGTCGCGAGATCTACGATCAGCTCAACTATGACGGATACGCAGTAAAGAAGGTCGGCAACAAGATAGTAATTGCCGCATACACCGTTACCAATATGGCAGACGCTATAGACGCTTTCTTCAAGCAGTGCACGGTTATGGAAGAAAACGAGGACGGAACAAAGTCCCTATACTACGTTAAGGATGTTATGGACGTTGGAAAAACTCCCCTTATGTTTGATAGCAAAGAGGTTGCCGAGTCCTGCAAGATAGTGTACTCGAACGAGTCTAAGAACGTTGCGGTAAGCCTCGCTACGAAAATAAAGAAAATATTCGGTATATCACTTCCCCTTGTATCCGATTCCTCCGCGGAATCAGAGTACGAGATCATCGTAGGTAATACCAAGAGGTCCGAATCCGCTCAGGTAAAGCCGATGAACAGATACGCATATGCCGTACAGAACATTGGCAAGAAGGTAGTTATCGTTTACGGTGCAAACGCACAGCCCGACGAGGCTATAGACGTCTTCTTCGACAAGTGCCTTCTCTCGTCCCCGACGTTCAACCTTCCCCCGAGCATCAACCTCAGTGATGCTATTTACGACGGAGTAGACAGAGACGTTCTTTCTGATGGTGCGAACGTTCGTATAATGTCGTTCAACATTCTGAATGAGGAGTGGGCAAGCAACCCTGACCTTACACCAAGAATCTCCGGCGTTACAAACTGTATACTTTACTACATGCCCGACGTTATCGGTATTCAGGAGGTGTCTCCCAAGTGGTATGCAGTGCTGAGAGAAAAGCTTGGACATATATACGAGTTTATTAATCCCGATATCCTCGGCGGAAAGGACTACAACTATACCGGCCTCGCATATAACAAGAATACGGTTAACCTTATAGAAAGTGACCTTATGTTCTATTCGGTATACAACAGCAAGAGAATCAGACTTGTCAACGCGGGATTGTTTGAACTTAAGGACAGCGGTATCAAGTTTGTTACAACGAGCACGCACTTCAACGCTAACCATGACGACCGCGACCATACACCCGAGAGAACGACACAGGCTACAGAGTTCATAGAGAGAATAAAGCAATACGTAGCAAAATACGATTGTCCAATATTTGCTACGGGTGACTATAACGCCAAGCCGGATACAAAGCCCTATGCTGTCTTCATGGATTCCGGAATATTCAAGGATTCAAGATTGACCGCACCGTCTATTGGCAGAACACAATGTTCTCCCATAGACCACATTTTCCATACTGCCGATGCGACACCGATATACTATACAACGATCTATGACGGTGACGTAATGAATGCATCGGACCACAGACCTGTATTCGCTGACTTCAAGATATCCAGCAAGTACAAGGGTGAAGACAAGAAGGAGCTTACAACCGGTTCCGACCTCAGAATAATGTCCTTCAATATACTTTCCGAGGAATGGGCGGCCAACGCGACACTCGCGCCGAGAATAAGCGGAGTTACCGACTGTATCAGGTATTATAACCCCGATATTATCGGAATTCAGGAGGTTTCTGCGGCTTGGTATCCCAAGCTTAAGGAGATCCTCGGTGATACATACGAGCTTATCAACGTAAATATCCTTAACGGTAAAAACAACAACTATACCGCACTTGCATATAACAAGAATACGGTCAAGCTTATTGAAAGCGACCTGTATTTCTACACTGTTGGTAACAGCCAGAGACTCCGTCTTATAAACGCAGGTGTCTTCGAGCTTAAGATTAGCGGACAGAAGCTTGTAGTTACCAATACCCACTTCAACGCAAATCACAAGGGCGCGGAAATAGAAACTCAGAACAGACTTATTCAGGCTTCCGAGTTTATCGCGAAGATCAAGGAATACAAGGACAAGTACAATTGCCCCGTAATCTCCACCGGTGACTATAACTGCGACGAGTCAACAACACCGTACGCATCCATAATGGATTCCGGCATATTCCAGGAGGCAAAGCATTCCGCAGCTGTAAAGGGAACGATAGTCAAGACATATCATGACCTCGGTAAAATGCCTGCAAATGAAGTGAATTCTATCGACCACATCTTCTACACCGAAGGCGTTGACGCTCTTTACTACACGACGATAATCGATGACGCAGTCATCAGATCTTCCGACCACAACCCGATATTCGCTGACTTCAAGTTCGTTTCCAACTACGAGGGAAAAGACAAGCAGGAGCTTACCGAGAACGCTGAGTTTAGAGTAATGTCCTTTAACATACTTTCCGAGGAGTGGGCGGCTGACGCAACGCTTCAGCCGAGAATACTCGGAGTTACAGATTGTATCGAGTATTACAACCCCGACATCATCGGAATCCAAGAGGTTTCCAAGGCGTGGCATCCCGTACTCAGAGCACTCCTTGGTGACACGTACGAGTTCATCAATGCAGATATCCTCGGAGATAAGGACAACTGCTATACTATGCTCGCGTACAACAAAAATACGGTTAACTTTATCGAAAGCGACTTGTATTTATACCAAGCAGGCAGCTGGCAAAGACTTCGCCTTATAAATGCAGGACTCTTCGAGCTTAAGAGTAGTGGAAAGAAGCTTGTAGTTACGAGCACGCACCTCAGTGCAGGAGGTGACGCGGCAACTCCGGAAAGACTTCTTCAGGCTAATGAGTTCATCACAAAGATCAAGGAATACAAGGCAAAATATAACTGCCCTATAATCTCCACCGGTGACTATAACTGCGACGAGTCAACGACCCCGTATGCAGCTATAATGGATTCCGGCATATACAAGGAAGCAAAGCATTCCGCAGCTGTAAAGGGAACGATAGTCAAGACATATCATAACCTCGGTGAAATGCCTGCAAATGAAGTGAATTCTATCGACCACATCTTCTACACCGACGGAGTTGACGCGCTCTATCACACAACGATCATAGATGATGCAGCTATTAAATCATCCGACCATAACCCGATATTTGCCGATTTCAAATTCAGCAAATAAAGTGAAAGAAAGGAAGACACGAAAATGAAATTGAAAATAATGTCCGTCGTGCTTATCTTGGTGATGGTAATACTTCAATTGGCGGCATGTAAAGCCCCGGAGGAGCCCGAAAGCGAATCT
>JAZSLE010000051.1:0-22852 GCA_045535215.1 Eubacteriales bacterium | reverse complement strand
TCGGGGCTTTATTTTTATTTGTCCGAAAAATTAAATATCACGCTATAGCTTCCCGTATCTTTATCCCATCCGGTTCCCTTTATTATGCCGTTCCATTTCAGCTCGGAGTCGGCGTAGCCGATGTTCGAAAGGGCTTCACACTTGGAAAAGGCATAAAAGCCTATCTTTGCGAGTGCCGAGGGGAGAGTCACCGACGAAAGTGACGTACATTCGGAGAAGGCAAAGTCGCCTATATCGGTCAGAGCCGCGGAAAGAACGACGCTCTCAAGGCTTGAACAGGAGAAGAAGGAATACATTCCTATCGTTCTGACGTTGCCTGCCATTGTCAGCGCGGAAAGTGACGTACATCCGTCGAACGCGAGGTCTTCTATCGATAGAACTCTTTCGGGTATATCTATCTTCTCAAGAGATGCGCACCATCTGAATGCGGAATTTCCTATTTTCTCAACGGTATCGGGAAGAGTTATCGAGACAAGTGACGCACATCCATTAAACGCGTTATCGGGAATGAGCTTGATCCCTGCATCAAGAATAACGGTCTCAAGTTCCACACATCCCTCAAGCGCCGACGCACCGAGCGTAAGCTCACCCGCTTTAAGTGAAAGGCTTGTAAGCCTAAGACAAGAAGAAAATGCATTCTCACCGACAATACTTACGCCTCCTTCTATCTTAACCGACGTTATCGGATAGGAGGAAAAGGCATACGGCATTATACCGTAGCTTGCGCCGTTGTATCCGTCAGGAAGGAGAAGATCCGTATCTTTGCCGATATAACCGACGAGCAAGGAGTCGTTCCCGTGAGTAAAAAACAAAAATCCGTTTTCGTTTACTATTCCCGTATCAAAATCGTGTCTCACCGAGAACGCATTTTCCGCAACTCTGCCGTTTTTCGTCTCTCCGACATTGACGTCAAGAGAAGAAAAATCGCGCACCTCAATAAGATTTAAGCAGCCTTTGAAGGCATCTGTTTCAATAGAATCAATCGTATCTGGAAGAGTAACGCAGACAAGAGATATGCAATCGGCAAATGCATTTTCCTCGATGGTCTTGATTCCCGAATGCAGAAACACCGTCTTTATTTTCGTGTTTCTTGAAAAAGCGTCCTTTGCTATTGCAAGAACCGGCTTGCCGTTATAGGAGGACGGAATGAACAGCTCTTCCTCATTTAAGCCGCATCCGACTACAGAATAGGATCCGCCGTCCGCCGATAGCTCGTATTTAAGGGAATACGATCCCTTCTCCACATCACACCAGATGCATTTATTATTGATTCCGTATGAGTGATCCACCGCGAACAAAACATCCTTTTCCTTATGTCCGCAGAGCTTACATTCTCTTTCCCTTTCGCCGTTGGAGCGGCAGGTAGGTTCAAGAGTGACAGTCCAATCTCCGCAGGAGTGCTCGGGGTCCGCCTCAGAGCAGGAAACGAGTACACTCGTGAATAATATTAAAATCAATACCAAAAAGCCAACAAATTTAAATTTCACAACTAAAGATCCCTACGATTTTGCATATTTATTGTAAAAAGCACTCATATTATATCATAAAAGCTCGTTTTTGTCAATAGAGGTCTTTTTTCAATGCGTTTAAAACAAGCTTATCGGAAGAAACGCGCAGACTACGGCGAGGACTACTGCGGGCAGAAGATTTGCGACTCTTATCTTCTTTCCGAAAACAAGATTTATACCGACGCAGAAGATAAGGATGTTACCGATTACCGAGAGGTAAAGAAGCGCCGTCGGTGTCATAAGCGGCTGCATCAGTACGGCAAGTGCGGTAACGCTTCCCTGCAAAACGCCGACGGGTATCGCAGAAAATACGGTTCCCTTTCCGAGCGAAGCCGCCATTATCATTATTATTATGAAGTCGAGTATCGCTTTTGTAACAAGGATGGAATAATTTCCGTATATACCATCGTTTATTGCTCCCACTATCGCCATAGCGCCGATGCTTACGGTAAGTGAGGCAGTCATAAATCCCTCGGTAAAGCGGTTATCAGACGAGCTTTTCGTTTTTTTCTTGAGCCATTCTCCGAATCTTTCAAGCGAGTCTTCGATGTTTATAAGCTCACCTATAAGCGCGCCGACCGCAAGGCAACCGATTATAAGGAAGTCGCCTCCGTACACTATCCTTCCGTTCTCCACCGAGAACATATTCTGAAGAGTGCCCGCCACGCCTATGAATATTACCGAAAGTCCGCACGCCTTACAAAGTGCATCTCGGTGCCTTTCGGGTATAAAGCGTCCGAACAAAAGTCCGACTATACCACCTATGATTATAGCTACAACGTTAATGATTGTTCCGAGTCCGTGCATTTGAGTTACCTCTTACGAAAGTTTATCGTTATAAAATTATAATGCATTTTTTGACAAATGTCAACAGATATTTTTAAAGGCGCGCAAAAAAGTGCAAAAAAGATCGGTTTTACATAAAAACCGACCTTTTTACTGCTTTTTGTCTTATGCATCCAGCACGGCATAGCCGAACGGCGAGATGCGTATTCCCTCGTACTCACATTCAACGTCGTTGAAGTTTCCGACGATCCTGCTTCCGTCGCTGTAGCGTGCGACCTCTATACCGTTGTCTCTTCCGTCAGTGTCGGTGAGAAATTCGTAATCGGTGATATAGAGCAGCTGCTTATCGCAAAGGCTTTCGTATTCCTCTATCGCGTTCTTTATCACGCTTACCGTCGTTTTGAGTGCTTCGTCCGTATCGGCGGTGAGGTCTACCTCTCCCATCCAGTTCGACGCGCCTTCCGTGCGGAACTTTGAATACACGTAGAAGGACGGACGTCCTCCGCGCATAATGAACGTAAGCTTGTCCCTTGCGGTCTTGATCGGATAATTTACCGTAGGGCTCAGGGGGTTGTAAAGGATTATGCCGTGGTACACCATTTCGTGGAATGGTACGTATCTGTCGCATATAGGTATATCAAGATGACCGAAGCCGTCTCCGAACGAAACGTAAAGTCCGAAATCCATCTCACCTATAGCGAAATCAAAGCATCCTTCGGATGAGAAGCCGCCGAAGAGCTTTCTTTCGTATGCCATCAGCTGCTGTACACATTTTATTCCGTCAGACGTATAGACTGTGTGCTTAGGCGAATAGCAGGTGTCCGGTTCGACGATGGAAACAACGTCGGTGAAGTGCATACCGTTCACTCCGAGTGCCGCTACCTTGGGCTGAGCGCTCATAGAGTGCTCGACCTGCTTTATCGGGCAGACGTGGTAGGCATATCCACCGCTGTAGTCTCCCGTCTGGCGGTATTCACCGTTCTGCAGGACGCACACGTCGTCCCACGAAAAGCTATCGGCTATCTCGTAGGAATCTATCCAGTTGGTATGCAAGGATATGCGGTATCCGAGTGACTTTACGTATTCTACCGTGCGCTTCAGCTCCTCTTCTCCGCCAAGCCTTTCGTCCACAGGGAATATCTGCGGGAAGCGCCCGTCATGACCGCTTATATTCCAACCGACAAGCTGGAGATCCGCTCCCTTAACGCCCTGACGATTCAGCTCGTCCGCTATGTCACGTACGCGCGCAAAGGTACACGCAACGTACATTTCGGGCTCATTTTCAACCGTCTGATGCTTTATGGGAGACGGACTCGGCTTCCAACCCATACGTATTCTTATAAGCGGATGCTTTCTTGAGTATTCCACTATCTCTCGCTCGCGGCATTTGTCTGCAAGCGGGGTTATCTCTCCTCTTGAAAGTCTTATCTCTCTTTCCGTTCTTGCAAGTGCGGAGACGGCGTCACTACTGTCAAGACGGATCATCTCTATTCTGACGTCATCGTATGCGGGATCGCGCTTTCCGCCAAAGTAGATAATGGGAGTTGTCGTATAGGCTCCGTCCTTGCACTCTACTCTTATACTGTATTTATAGTTTCTTTCGATACGTACAAGCAGACAAGCATCGCTTTTACAGATAGCGTAAGCGGAGAAGATCGGGTGGGTATACTCGTATTCCATATCTTCTCTATCTCGGAATGTTACCTGCAATTCCCCGTTCATACGTATATTTCTCGGAAGAAGGAAGAATCCGTCGTCACCGGCGCAGGCCTTTGACACGTCGGGCAAAAGTAATATATGCTCCGCGTCCTCAAACAGCTCCTTTTTAAGCGTCAGGCATATACGGTCTGCGCTTTCATTCACCTCGTACGGAATAGCTCTTCCGTTATTATCGTATGCAAAATATTTATTCATAGTATGACCTCACGTTTACGTTTAGTACTTAAAAAGTATTTTAACACATAAACGAAGATTTGTCAATAAGAAACGTTGATATTTTAGATTTTTAACTTGAAACAATCTTTCGGGTATTGATATTCGCGTTGCTTTATGTTATAATATGGTTAACGACGATTTCGGAGAAAAATTATGGTATATCTAAAAGCATTTTCGCTTGTCTCACAAGGTGCTGAGGACAATTTCATTTTATCATATCCCCATCAGCTTGAAATGCAATGCTACAGCAACAGCGCGTATCCGTTCAAGATATTTCCAAGCAAGCATCTGTCCGAGCTTGAGTTTGACAGAATAACCGTGCTTTGCGGAAGCAACGGATCGGGAAAGTCCACCCTCTTAAACGTTATTGCGGGAAAGCTCGGACTTCTTCATTCCGCGCCCTTTAACGATGCGCCCTGCTTTGACGAATATCTTAAAGGGTGCTCCTTTACCTGCACCGCGGAAGACGGCATACCAAAAGGCAGCGAGATAATCAAAAGCGACGACGTATTTGATTTTCTTCTGGATATACGCTCAGTGAATCGGGAGATCGAAAAGAAGAGAGAGCGTCTTTTCAACGAATACGACAGGAGGCGTGAGGAGCGCTTTACACTGTCCTCGCTTGAGGATCTGGACACGCTCAAGGAGTACACGTCCGCATGGAAGAAGACGCGTTCTGCATTCACGTCCGAGCGGTTACAAAGGGACGTTTGCCTGCGCTCGAACGGAGAGAGTGCGTTCTTGTATTTCACACAGCGCATAAAGGAAAACGCTTTATATTTATTGGACGAGCCGGAAAACAGTCTTTCTCCGATGCTTCAAAAGGACCTTGCAAAATTCTTGTCCGACTCGGCACGCTTCTTCGGATGTCAATTCATAATATCCACTCATTCACCCTTCATTTTGTCTCTTCCGGGAGCGAAAATATACGATCTTGATTCCTCTCCCGCCGATGTAAAGGACTGGACGAAGGTAAAAAGCGTAAGCTTATACAAGGAGCTTCTGAAGCATTGAATATGATTTACCGCCATATAGTACGATATGGCGCAAACGTCAAATACGAGACAAAATGACAACCTTACGCCCCAAAAAAGCCCAACCAAAGGAAAAGAGCGGCGGCAAGGGCGAGATGCAAAAACTATCGCAAAGCGGATATTTTCAGCATCCAAACGTGTCATTTTGACAAATCAATTTTAAAATTCGCTTGACATAGTATTGTTTTTGTGATATAATAAAGTGTAAACGTTACATACTTATCATATATTATTATCCGGAGGGTATTATGTTCAATAAAAACAAAACTAACCAGGTCCACGCTTTCATAGTAGAGCATATGCAGGATGTTGAAGAATGTCTCATTAATTTCGAAGGCTTTATGCGTGCCGCAACCAGCCCCGCAGCCACAGCAGAAATACTCAGACCTCTCGCTGTCGGTGTCGGAAAGGCAGAGGATTCCGCAGATAAGGCGCTTCGCCGTATGATAGACGCGCTCGGCGGATCTTTTCTCGCTTCCACACGTGAAGAGATAATTTCGATTTCCACAAGCTGCGACAAGGTAGCAAACAAGTGCGAAAGCCTCGCTAAAATGGTAGTATATCAGAAGATAGAATTCCCCGAGGAATTTGCTAACGACATCATGGAGATACTCTCCAAAACAAGAGAGCAGTTTGACGTCCTCAAAGAAAGCATCAGTACGTTCTTTGAAAAGTTCGGATCGCTTTTGCAGGATCATTCCATACTCGATGAAATACGCAAGCTCGAATCTCACGTTGACATTATCGAGGAAAGACTTTACGAGAAAATTTTCGCTTTGGATCTGGGTCTCGCTCACAAGATGCAGCTCTCTCAGTTCATTGAATATCTTGCAGATCTTTCCGATATCATTGAGGATATTGCCGACAAGATACAGATAATGCTCATTTCTAGAAAGGGTTAACGGTAATCATGATATACTTGTTGCTTTTTGCCGGTCTCTTTATGGGATGGTCATTGGGTACCAATGACGCGGCAAACGCTTTCGGTACCGCCGTTGCTACACGCGTGGTAAAGTACCGTACAGCTATTATAATTATTGCAATATTCGTTGTTTTGGGCTCTATCCTTCAAGGCTCCGACGATATTGACAAGCTTTCAAGCATAGCTACAAACAATGAGGTGGTTGCAGACGTAGAAGACCTTGAGGAGCTCGGATACGTATTCCAGAAGGACGAAAACGGCGTTCCCATGACGGATGACAACGGCAATTACATCTTCCTCAATGAGCCCAGCGATGTAAACACCGAGGGACTTAACGCACTCAAGTGGAAATCGGCTATAAAGGCGGCAATAATCTTCGCGGCTGCGGCGATGACGGTCTTTGTAATGAGTTACCTGAAGTTCCCCGTTTCAGCGAACCAGGCCGTTACGGGAGCAATAATAGGCTGGGGACTTTTCCATGCGAATTACAGTGACCCCGTCGTTCTCAGCACGAACGTAAAAGAAATCGGAAAATTTATGAGCACGTGGCTCATAAACCCACTGGGCGCGGCCGTTATCGCGTTCGTTATCGTATTCTTGTTTAAGAGATTATTTGAGACGAAGGTTCTCTCCCTCAAGGGATATGACAAGGTAATCAAGTTCGGTTACATCATTGCAGGCGCTTACTCCGCATACACGATCGGTATCAACAGCTCTGCAAGCGTTACCGCTTTCTATTACGATAGCTTCGGCGTCGGCGCAAACATCCTTACCGATGCGCGCTTCACCGCTATACTCGGTGGCGTTGCAATAGCAGTCGGTGTACTTACCTTCTCCAAGCGTGTTATGATGACGGTAGGAGGATCCATTGCTAACATAAGCCAAATAGACGGATTCCTCGTTATTATCGCGAGCGCACTTTCTATAACTATCATGAAGGAGCTTATGGGTATTCCCGTATCCTCCTCTCAGGCGGTAGTCGGTGCGGTAGTGGGTGCCGGTCTCGTTTCCGGAGTAAAGAACGTAAACTTCGGCGTTTTCAAGCGCATAGCGATAGCTTGGGTAAGCTCTCCCACAGTTGCCGGCGTTATAACATACGTTGTTGCCCTTGCGACACAGTCGGTACTTTCTTAACATATAATCGCGGTATGCAAAAAGCATACCGCGTTATTTTTGTCAAAAAAATCGCAAAAAACGGCTTTACCGACACAAAAAATTGCATCTTCCTATTGAAATTCGAAAAAAAATATGATATAATATAGTGTGTTAAAGGTGTTCCACCCTATATTCCAAGTATTAAGAGGTACTATTTATGAAAAAGATTTACGAAGGTAAAACAAAAGACGTTTATTCTCTTGACAACGGCAACGTTATGCTCAAATTCAAGGATGATTGCACAGGCAAGGACGGAGTTTTTGATCCGGGCGAAAACACTGTAGGACTTACTATAGAAGGCATCGGAAAGGCAAATCTCCAAACCTCTATTCACTACTTTGAGCTTCTCAAGGAAGCAGGAATAAAGACTCACTATGTTTCCGCAAACGTTGAGGACGCTACCATGGAAGTACTCCCCGGTAAGGTGTTCGGACACGGTCTTGAAGTAATCTGCCGTCTCGTAGCTACGGGAAGCTTTATCCGCAGATACGGCGAATACATAGCAGACGGAACGGTTCTTGAGGGTGGTTACGTTGAATGCACGTTCAAGAATGACGAAAAGGGAGATCCCCTTGTTACAGGCGAAGGTCTCGCAGCACTCGGAGTTATGTCTCCCGCTATGTTCGAGAGCATGAAGGAGCAGACACTCAAGATAACAAAGATAGTTGCAGACGATCTTAAGTCTATCGGTCTTGATCTTTGGGATATCAAGTTTGAATTCGGATACAACAACGATGAGGTAATTCTCATAGATGAAATCGCTTCGGGCAACATGCGCGTTTACAAGGACGGCAAGATAGTTGATCCCGTTGAGCTTACAAAACTCATACTCAACAGATAAGCTTTTAAATTCAAAAGCATATGTCGGCGCCCGCGATCTGTTTTTTATGATCCGGGCGCTTCCTTTTAAATACTAAAAGGAGTAGTCTTTGCTCACGTATTGACGGGTACGTGAAAGTGTGGTATAATATACGTGACATCTTACTTTGGAGGAGACATGAAGGCAGAATCAAGAAGAAAAGATATAATCACCATCCTTTTATCCGAAAGGAAGCCTGTTTCCGGTGGGGAGATCGCAAGAAGGCTCGGCGTATCTAGGCAAATAATAGTTCAGGACATCGCCGCTCTTAAAAACGCAGGCAACACTATTATTCCAACGCATAAGGGATATCTTATTCAAAACTGTCCGTACATCGAAAAAACGTTCAAGGTGCGTCACTCGAGTGAGCAGACCGTTGACGAGCTTATGACGATAGTGGAGCTTGGCGGAACGATATTGAACGTGTTCGTTTGGCACAAAATATACGGCAGGATCGAGGCGAGCCTCGATATCTCCTCGCGCTCGGACATCGAAAGACTGTCAAGCAATCTGAACGGTGGAAAATCAATAGAGCTCATGCACATAACCTCGGGATATCATTACCACACAGTAAGCGCGGGCTCGGAGGAAATACTTAACGAAATAGAAGCGGCGCTGAAGAGAAAGAATTATATAGTACCCGAAATATAAAGCAAGCCTTCCAGTCAAGCAAAAAGGAGTTCTTATGGCAGGTAAAATAGCTCTTACCGTTTTTATTTGTGTGTTAGCAGTAGCGATCCTGATGCTCATATCATCGGCAATATATATGTCGGGGAAGACGGTGTCTACCGGAAGATGCGCGGTATCTGACAGCGGAGAGGTAGCATGGATATCCTCTGACAACGTGATAACCGTAATGCACGGCAAAGGTCCTATTTTCAACGGGCTTTCCACGGGAGACGAGATACTCATAGTACACGAAAATCAGATAGCATTGTCCTATCCCGGACAGGTGGTAGTGCATCTTTGCATCAAAAAGAGTGACGGCTCGTTCTCGGATATACCGAAGAGCGTTCAGGATGAGCTTATCCGTATCGGATTTGTAAAGAACGGTAAGTAAATAAAATATCGGCTCGGACGGAGAGCTTTAATTCCCCGCCCGAGCCTTTTTGTTTCGGTTTATCTTATGCGTGTATTCTTGGTGTTCGTTACTCCGAACGTTGATGATACGATAAGCATGTTTATACTGCCGTCGTACGTTACGCCATTTAATTTGTTCCCGGCGCTTTCTTTGATTACGAACGAGTAAGCGCCATTGGTGTTTATCTCCACCTTATCGAAGAAAATAAGGCCTTCTGCATCGTTTGTTGCGCTCTCGCCAATCGGATCCGATCTCAAGTCCGTTTGCGCAAAAGCAGAAAAAAGCGACCCTACGGAAGAATCCGCAGGATCGCTTTACGTATGTTATTTCAAGTTAAATGCGTATTTGTCGAGTCTGTCAAGCGCCTCGCGAACAAGAACCATCGGGATAGCGAGGTTCATTCTGATATGACAGCTTCCGTGGAATGCACGTCCGTCCTGCCATATTACGCCGACTTCCATACCTCTTCTCTGAAGCTCTTCTACGGATACGTTGTTCTTCTTACACCATTCCGAGCAATCGAGGAAGAGCATATACGTTCCCTGCGGTGTTGATACCTTGACACCGTCAAAGTGCTCGCTTATGTACCGGCACGCAAAGTTGACGTTAGCCTCTATCACCTGCTTTGCTTCGCTGAGCCATTCTCTTCCCTCCTCAGTATATGCACCTATAAGCGCGTGCATTGAAAGCACGTTCATCTCGTTATAATGACAAAGGGAGGCTTCTTTTCTTATTCTTTCACGAAGATACTTATTGTATATTATGTGATAGCTTCCGACAAGACCTGCAAGGTTGAAGGTCTTTGAGGGAGCATATAGGGCAACCGTTCTGTTTCTTGCGTCCTCGGATACCGACTGTGTGGGAATGTGCTTGTTAGCGAAAAGAGTAAGATCTGACCATATTTCGTCAGAAACTACGTAAACGTCGTGCTTCTTGAAAAGCTCCATAGCCTTTTCTATCTCCCATCTTTCCCACACGCGTCCTGAAGGGTTATGGGGAGAGCAGAAGACTGCGGCGTGTATCTGATTATTTACGATCTTTCTTTCCATATCGTCAAAGTCCATACGGAGAACGCCGTCGGAATCGGGAACCAACTCGGAAAGAATTATGTTATAACCGTTGTTATTAAGCGTGCCCGTAAAGCCTACGTACGTGGGAGAATGAAGAAGCACGTTTGCCCCTTTGGACGAAAATACGTTCATTGCGCTTACGAGACCGCCGAGGACACCGTTTTCGTATCCGATGCACTCTTTTGTAAGACCGACAACGCCGTTATTGCGCGTCTGCCAATCAATTATTGCGGAATAATATTCTTCTCTCGGGTGGAAGTATCCGAACAACGGGTGTGATACTCTCTTAACTATGCTATCGGTGATGGCAGGGCAGGTAGCAAAGCTCATATCCGCTATCCACATGGGAATAATGCTGAAGCCCTCCTTGACCTTTGCATCGACAAGAACACCGGGAAAGCACTGCGTATCAGCAGATATCGCATCGTGTCCTTTTCTGTCTATGACCTTCGAAAAATCGTATTTCATTTTTACATCCTTTCACAGCACATATTTGTTGCGCACCCGTATATTATATCACAAAATAGCGAAAAAGTCAATAGAACACTGCGTTAATAAAAAAACAAAGCCCGAACAACGACGTGCACAGCCGGCGGAAAATTGAAGTTCAAATTACGCCGTATCGAAAATTTCCTCGCGGTCTAAACAACCGCGTTCCACAAGAGGAAACGGAACATTTCCAAAGCAAGTGCAGACCGAACGTCGGACCTTGTTTTATTTTGTATCAAACCACTCTGCTTCCCGCAACGAATACCGCACGCGCGTTAAAGTCCGTATCGGTAGCGGTAAGGTCGGCATCGTAGCCCTTTTCTATGCTTCCCTTTTTCTCGCCAAGTATTTTTGCGGGGATATTGGAAAGCATTCCAGATGCCTCCGGAATACTGTATCCGCACGAGTTGACAAGAACACGCATAAGCACGTCGGCAGTAGCTACGCTTCCGGCAAATGCACTGCGGTCGGGAAGCTTTGCAACGCCGTCCTCAACGATAAACTCGGTACCCGACATAATACCGGATGTCTGATCCGATCCCGCGATAGAGAGGCTATCGCTTATCGCCGCAACGCGCTCCTTTCCCTTCACCTTGATTATCATTTGGATAAGCTCAGGAGGAAGGTGTTTACCGTCTGCTATTATTTCCACAAAAAGCTCGTCGAGAAGATATGCGCTTTCTATCACGCCGAGGCTTCTGAAGCCCATATTTCTCGTAACGGTGGACGTGCAGGAATACAGGTGTGTAATAAGCTTACATCCGTTTTTGACTGCTGTTAGCATATCATCGTAGGTAGCGTCGGTATGTCCCGCGCTGGCGAGAATACTCCTTTCGGTGATATAACGGCAGAATTCACCATCCTTATCGTTTTCGGGAGCATACGTCCATCTTCTGACGGAGCCCTCAAAATCGTTTATAAGGCTTTCGTATTCCTCCTTGATGGGAGGAGTTATAAAGCGGGGGCATTGCGCGCCGCACTGTTTTGCCGAAAGATACGGTCCTTCAAGGTGTGCGCCGAGTATATTGGCTCTGCATTTGCCTGAATTCTTCGCCTTATGAATGTTTTCAAGCGCCGCTCTCATAACCTCGTAGCTACCTGCGGAAACTGTGGGAAGAATGGTAGTTGTGCCGTGACGGAGGTGAAATTCACATCCGTTCAAGACCTCCTCCTCACTACTCTCGGTGAATGCATAGCCGCCTCCTCCGTGTGAGTGAAGCTCAATGAAGCCCGCGAACAGATAAAGACCCGTAAGGTCGTGCTCCTCGTCACACGGGAGGCACTCGCTCGTAACGTCAACAATTCTTCCGTCGGACACGTATACGTATCCGTCCGTTATTCCGTCGCTCAATACTATTTTATCGCATTTGATCCTTGTTATCATCGTTACCTCACAGTAAGACCGAGCTGTCTGCATCAAGGTACAAAACGGCGTTGTCGTGTGTTCTGAGAACACTTGCGGGACAGTGCTCGTCTATGCTTCCGTTAAGAGTTTCCTTTACCGCGTTTGCCTTCGTCTTGGCAGGAACGATGCAATAGAGATACTTGCCCGACGTGAGCATAGGTACCGTAAGAGTGAGTGCATACTCGGGAACGTCGGATATAGTCTTGAAGCATCCGTCGTTTACCTGCTGGTTGCGGCAGATATCGTCAAGCTTTACCGGCTTTACAAGCTTTGTATCCTTGAAATCGGCTACGGGAGGATCGTTGAACGCGATATGTCCGTTTTCACCTATACCCATAACGACGATATCTATAGGATGCTCTGCAAGAAGCCCCGAATATCTCTCGCACTCCTCGTCTATGCCGTTGTCGCTCTCGATAAGCTCTACGCTCTTGAAGGGTACAAGATTGAATATGTGCTCCTCAAGGAAGTTTGCGAATCTCTGCGGAGCGTCCTTAGGGAGACCGATATATTCATCCATATGGAACGCGTTTATTTTTTCCCATGCTATGCTCTTATCTGCGACCAAAGCTGCAAGCACCTCGTTCTGCGAGGGAGCCGCGGCGAAGATCATATTTATCTCATCTTTTTTTTCAAGAAGCTCCGCTATTCTCTTTGAGATATCCTCTGCAGCCGCATTTCCCATTGCGGGTCTGGTCTCGTATATCTTGACAAGGAGCTTATCCTTATTAAAGCTATTCATCGTTTTCTCCTTTATCCTATTATTTCGGAAAGTCTTTTTGCCGCCTCGCAAAATGCCGTCTTCTTATCCGGAAACTTATACGGATTGTCGAAGCTCTTTCCAACGAGTGCGTTCAAGCCGGAAAACGTCTGAAGGTGCGGCTCAAGGCTTACGAAAAAGTCGTTCTTCGCATACTCCGAATGCTCCTTCAGTATGTCCGCGATCCTTGCCTCGCCGCATCCGGGAGGTACGATAGCGCCTGCTGCCAAAGCATCCTTTATATGAAAATACGCTATATACTTCTTGAGCATTTCGTATGCATACGGGTAGGGCGCGACACCGTCAAGAACGAAGTTACCCATATCGAACACGCAACCGAGGTCGCCGCCGAAATAGTCAAGCATCTCAAGACACTTCTCCGCGGTCTCTCCGTACACCTTTGCTTCGTTTTCGTGACAAAGCAAAACATTATATTTCGATGCGAGCTTTATCATTCTTTCGAGGTAGGAGTAAACAGTGGACTTGTAATCCTCGTCGTTCATACCGTCCGCCTTATAAAGGCTGAATATTCTTACGTATTTGCTTTCAAGCTCATTCGCAAATCCGAATATCTTTTCCGCTCTCGCAAGCTCTGCGTCCATATCAGCATCGCTCTTTATTTTTCCGAGAGGAGAGCCGACGGCGGATACAGCTATTCCGCTTTTATCAAGCTTTGCCTTCAGCTCCTTTATCTTTTCCATATCCATTTTCGACACGTTCGTCTTATCTGCGTGTCTGAGCTCGAGATACTTTATGCCAAGTGAGGAAAGTCCCTCTAACTGACCGTCGAATCTGCTTGAGTATTCGTCGGCAAACGCTGACATTATAGGTCTTGCCATATTACACTCTCTCCTTGCATATCTTTGTCATCTTTCCACCGTTTTCAAGTGACTCATATATAGCGTTCATGATAAACACCGGTGTGATGAAATCATCGTACGTCTTCTTCTGCGGCTTGCCGCAAAGCAGGTCGTGGAATCCGCTTATCTCCTTATGAAGTCTCAAGGCGTTCGTTGAGTTCGGGATCTCCGCAAACGAATTTCCCTTTTTGGAGAAGCGAAGAACGGTATAGTACGCATTATTCGACATAAACGCTGCCGTAACGAAGTATTCGGGATATGCTATAAGCGCGGTAACACCTGTCTCGCAGCGGTAAGCGCTTACACTCTCCGCATTTCTTCCGAAGACGTCGCAGATCATCTCCACGAGATGCTGCGCATAGAAGTAGAAGCCGCCGTATTTCGGATTCTCGTCAAGAGGAGCACGTACGATGCCGCCGATAGTCTTTCCCTTCACGTCGTTTGCGTTTTCCTCCTTGAGTACGTCCATTGCGGGATCGTATACGAGGGACGAACCTCCGCATATGCGGATACCGTTGTCGCGAAGCTCACGCATAAATTCAAGTGCCTCTGCTCCGTCTACCGTAATAGGCTTGTCTATAAACATAGGTATATGATCCTTTATATAAGGCTTTGCATACTTATAGTGATTTGCTCCATGGCGCGCAGTTATAATAACTCCGTCAAGCTCTCCGCTTCCGGCAAGCTCGGCGTAATCGTTCATTATTCTTACTCCGTACTTTTCGTGAAGGTTAGCAGCCGCCTCGGGCTCATCGCTGTAAACGCCTACTACGCTTACGTCAGAGAACTCCTCGCTTTGGGTAAATGAATCGAGAAAGTTAATTGCGTGTGAGTTCTCACATCCAAGAATTACTACTTTTTTCATAAGATTTCTCCAAATCAAAGGAATTTTACAGGCAACGGATTCTCTGCGTGTACTTGTGCTATTATTTTTATGACCTGCATTCCCATTTCGGGGGTTACAGACATAGGCTCACCGAACGCGAGCTTTTTGTAAAGCTCATCATAGAACGCGGGAGTTCCGACGTCAAAGGCGTTACCGACTATCTCTGTCTCCTCCTTATGCTTAACAAGCATTTCACTGCAGTATATAGGCTCGCCCTCTTCGTTCTTGAGCGACTCCTCTATTACCGGTCTCGGCTCGTTCTCCTCATCGGTATAGTAAACGATATTGCACTTTTTGATAGTGCTCTTGAGAGTACCGCGGCTTCCCTGGATCTTCACGTTGAACGAAGAAAATGCATCGCAGGAGCTTACCTCTACGTCAACTACGGGCTTGCCCGGAGCCTCGAGTATAAGCTTTGCATAGTCGTCGCCGTCTCCGCTGGTGAGTCCGCATCCGAGCTTACTGTACATAAGCTTGGTGTTCTCATCGAAGTCAAGGAATCCGAGAGCAAGTCCTACGGGGTGAGGGCCTGTGTTGTAAAGACCTCCCGCGCACTTCTTCTGAAGCGTCTGCCAGTCCCAGCGTCTTGCAAAGCCGTTATATGCTATACTTATCTGCTTTATATCGCCGAGGATACCGCTTTCAATAACCTTTTTGGCATTTACGTAGTAAGGAATAAAAAAGCTCTGCTGGAATACGGCAAGAACAACGCCCTTTTCCTCTGCCGTCTTTATAAGTCTCTGGCATTCATATTCGGTAGCTCCCATAGGCTTTTCCACGAGCACGTTGAAGCCATGCTCCAAGAGGTCAAGTGAGATGGGATAATGCATCTCCGAATAGGATGCGTTTACAACAAGATCGATATCGTCGCATGCGAAGAGATCCTTGTAATCTGCAAAGGTCTTGCATCCGGGATACAGCTCCTCCGCCTTTTCTCTGCGGAATGCATCAAAATCAACCACGTATTTTACGTCGTAGTGAACGTTTTTCTCTGTACGAAAGTATGCGCCGTGTATATTTTTTCCGCTTCTTCCCTGTCCTATGATAGCGACGTTTATTCTTTTCATTTTGCTTCCTCCTCAGCATAATATAGTTGTCGTTACTATTATACAACATATTTTTTACAATTAAAATAGCAAAAAATGCACAAAAGCATTGCAAAAACCAAACTGTTATGATATAATAGTATCAACCAAAATGCACGAGGTAGTAGCATGAACGAGATACTTCACGACATAAGCACAAACGGAATAGTGTACATCAGCAAGGACTATAAAAACGTTTCCTGTGACAGATACTCTCCGCACACACATTCCATGTTTGAGCTTCTCTACATAATAGACGCAGATGCGACCCACGTAATAGAGGAAAAGAAATACAAGCTCCGTATCGGCGATTTAATATTCATCCGACCGTTTCACCATCACTTCATACAGATAGACTCACCGTCCTCCTACAGAAGAATAAACATTCTGTTTGACGCAGACGAGATAGGGTTTGACACGTCGAGAATATCAAACAAGCTGAACGTAATAAATCTGAACGACATCCCCGAGCTTTGCGGCGTCTTCGAAAAGCTTGAAAGATACGTGACCCTCTTTAGCGAGGAGGACTTCGTACGGCTTTTGAAGGGTACGCTCTTTGAAATGCTATGCATCCTTTCGCGCATTGACCCCGAGGATCACTTTTCAAGCGCAAGCGGACCGCTTACAAATGCAATAAAGTACATCAACAAGAATCTTTTCACCATAAAGGACGTTGAGGAGATAGCGTCCGCCGTTTTCGTTACCGAAAGCTATCTTTTTAAGCTCTTCAAGCGTGAGCTTCACAAGGGACCGAAGAAATATCTGAACGAAAAGCGTATGCTCGCCGCTCAGAAGATGATCTCGGAGGGCACGAAGCCGACGGATGCCGCGACCCTTTGCGGATTTTGCGATTACACCTCGTTTTATCGCGGATACGTAAAGCTGTTCGGTCACGCGCCGTCATACGAGCAAAAGGACTGACACCGTTTATAAATATAAAAGCAACGGAGAAACGAAATGAAGAAGAAATATATAACGGGAGCAAGACATGACGCCTCCCCAAACGAACGCGAAAAGGAAAACCAACGCCTTTCCTATCTTGCCGCACTTGAAGGAATAGTCCTTCTTGAAAACGACGGAGCTCTTCCCATGAGCAAAGGAAAGGTCGCGCTTTACGGATCCGGTGCAAAGTACACCGTCAAGGGCGGAAAGGGCAGCGGAGAGGTAAACGAACGCCACTCGGTATCAATATACGAGGGTCTTTGTGAGCGAGGCTTCACCGTTTCAAGCGAATCCTGGCTTGACGATTACGATGCAGAGTATTCACTTGCGCACAGTAAATATATCGCGGAAAGGACAGCAGCGGCAAAGGGCTGCGGTCTTGATTTCGACGCGTACATGGACGTTGGAAACCGCACGTTCATACTTCCCGACGGAAGAGACGTAACCGAGGACGACGTAAATGAGAGTGACACCGACACCGCGATCTACGTTGTTTCGCGTCATACGGGAGAGAGTGTGGACAGACGTCCCGAAAAATACGACCTTTATCTTTCGGATAAGGAGACCGATCAGATACGCTTTTTGTCCGAGCACTACAAAAACACGGTACTCGTTATAAACAGCGGAAGTATGGTGTCGTTCGCTTCACTTGAAGGCGTTCGACTGTCCGCAGTAATATACATTTGTCTTTTGGGCTCCGAGGGCGGACGCGCGCTTGCCGACATTCTCAGCGGAGATGCTTCCCCAAGCGGAAGGCTCACAGACTCCTGGCAGGACGATTACGGTGAAGTACCGTTCGGCGACGAATACAGCTATCTGAACAGTGACACCGAGCACGAATACTACCGTGAGGGCATCTACGTCGGATACAAATATTACGACTCCTTCAACAAGTCGGTTCGCTATCCCTTCGGGTACGGACTGTCCTACACCGAATTTGACATATCGGTAAAGGAATTATACAGAGATAAAAGCAATATAAAGCTTGACGTAACCGTAAAAAACACAGGCTGCGCAAGCGGTCGTGAGGTCGTTCAGGTATACGCCTCCTTGCCCGAAGGAGCGCTCAGAAAGGAATATCAAAGGCTTGTAGCCTTTGGCAAAACCTCACTTCTTGTTCCGAGTGAAGAGGAAACGCTTACACTTGAATTTGATATGGAATACTGCGCAAGCTATTCCGAGGAGCTTTCATCAACTTTACTTGAAAAGGGTAATTACGTTATTCGCGTCGGCAGATCCTCAAGGAATACCGTCGTTGCGGGAGTAGTAACGTTAAACGACACCGCTATATTGAAAAAGCACAAAAATCTTTTCGCGCCAGAAAGCAAGGTGGACGAGATAGAGCCTCCTGTATACGAGCATACCGTTCCGAACGGAGTCACCACCATCAATATAGATGCAAGCGAATTTGAGACCGAGGTGCTTGAATATAAGCGCGCAGAGCGTCCGAGGGACGAGCGCGTAAATGAAATAATGAGTAGGCTTTCAACCAACGATATGATAGACGTGTGCGTAGGCGCAGGGCCGTTAGGGCTTTTTATGCGCTCACCGATATGCACTCCCGGCGCGATAGGCTCAACGACCGACCACCTGTATAAGAAGGGACTTATAAACGTAAATCTTGTTGACGGTCCTGCGGGAGTGAGAATTCTTCGCCGCTCGGTAATATCGGGATGCATGATAAGAATGGTAGACTATATGATGTCGTTCTTTGCATATTTCCCGAAGTTACTCTTGAAAATTCTCTGCGCAGACGAGAAAAGCAGTAATGTAGTGTATCAATACTGTACCGCATTCCCCGTCGGCACTGCATTGGCTCAAAGCTGGAACACAGAGCTTTGCCTTGAGGTAGGACGCGCTATATCGCGAGAGATGGATGAGTACTGTGCATCCTGCTGGCTTGCACCTGCGTTGAATATACACAAGAATCCGCTCGGCGGAAGAAATTTTGAGTATTTCAGCGAGGACCCCGTGTTGTCGGGAAAAATAGCGGCGGCATTGACACGCGGAGTCGAAGAAGGCGAAAGTTGTATCGCCACGGTAAAGCACTTTGCGTGCAACAGCTGTGAGGAGGATAGAAAGCATTCTAACAGTATCATAAACGAGCGCGCACTCCGAGAGGTATATCTACGCGGATTTGAAATATGCATAAAGGAAGCGTCTCCCGGCGCGCTTATGACAAGCTACAACAAGCTAAACGGTGTATATACGCCGAACAGTTATCCACTTATAAACGATCTTCTCAGATGTGAATGGGGCTTTGACGGACTCGTAATGAGCGACTGGAACTCCACCGACAAGGGACTTGCCGACACAGCAGAGGCTATTCGGGTCGGAAACGATCTCATTATGCAGGGCGGAGGCTATTACAAAAAGGAGATCAAACGTGCGCTTGCAGAGAAACGGCTCTCAAAAAGTGAGCTTGAATGCGCGTGCGCAAACGTCGTACGAATGATACTGAATTCGGGCGTTTCAAAAAGATCTTGAATATACCCTTCGTTTTCTTCATATACATTTCATAAAAATCGTATAGTTGAAGAATTATTAGTGCTTTTCATATCGTTATGTAACTGACTTTTTCACCTTCGTATATTTACTTTAGCACTCCGTCAGCAGGCAATGATCCAACGAAGTCCGTTTCAAGAATTTGCCTCACGATTTGGAGAGCGAAAGTCCGGACCTTTTTCGGAAAGCATAATCTTTGATCTCTGCGAGCCAATTATCGAGCCCTGAAAACACAGTGTTTTTTAGCAAAGCAAAACACCACGGATTTTTCTTCCGTGGTGTTTTGCCGTAAAGGCTGCTTATTCGGTTGTTACAATTTTACCTACAAATTTGCACGCCCTTGATCCGCTTTCTTTATTTTCATGCCATTGTGGCGAGCATCTCACGCGTTACCTCGTAGCGACATTCTTCCCCGACGATATAGCTCTTGAATTCATCCAGCATATATTCCGCCATACGGTGTACCTCGTCTCCTGCGCTTCCCGCGATATGCGGTGTCAGGATGCAGTTTTCAAGCGTATAGAATTCGCTGTCTGCCGTAGGCGGCTCGGGGTAGGTAACGTCAAGTATCGCGGTAATGTCCGTGCGCTCCTTCAAGACCTCTATAAGCCCGTCCTCGCATACCTGCGCGCCTCTTCCCGTGTTTATAAAGGTAGAATGCGGACGCAGGGAAGCAAAATGCTCCTTTTTTAGCATTCCCTTCGTCTGATCGTTGTTTGCAAGGTGGTTTGACACAACATCACATTCGCTGAATACCGAAGCAAGGTCGGTCTTTCGAACCCCCATTTCATTTGCAAGCTCATCCGGAAGAAACGGATCGAAAACAAGCACGTCAAGCTTGTATTGCTTCAGCATTTTTATCACAAGCTTGCCTATCATTCCCGCTCCGATAATACCTACCGACACACCGTAATTTCCGCGATATTTCAAAAATATCTCCTTTGCATCCGCTCTGTTTCCTATGCTTGCGGCACGTGAGGAGGCATAGAAGCCCTTGTTTGCAAGAATGATGCTCGCAACGGTATATTCGGCTACGGGAACGGCGTTGGCCGCCCACGCGGAAAACACCTTCACTCCACAGGAAAGAAACGGACGCGCGAACTTCTGCACCGAGCCTGCAGCGTAGAAAACACATTTAAGAGAAGGCAGGTAATGTCTTATCTCCTCTTCGGTAAGCTCGGGCATTCCCCAAGTTGAAAAGACGTATTCAACGTCTGAAAACGCGGTACCGTCTCCATAGACTATGTCATCCTTGGTGTAGCATTTTCCGTCAAGCCCCGCTATACGCTTCAGCTCACGTATTACACTGTCGGGATATACCTCCGTCAGCTTTTTTACCGAATTACTCAAAAGTATACTTCTCATTTCACTTCCTCAGCTATATAACGCAGAGCATCCGCCTCACGACCTAGGCTTTCTATTTTCCCGTCGGGCATAAACTCAAGCAAAAGGAAAGCATCGTCGCCAAATTCCGCAAGATATCTACTCCACTCGTCTGCCGCCTCCATAAGAGGACACTTTTCCTTACCGCGCCAATTAAACACGTGGACGACCCTTGTAAGAGCAGATATTCCGCGTGCGTATTCGACGTTTTCATACACTGTCGCATGCTGATTCGGTTGCCAATACATCAAAAGCGAGTCGGATGCGACCTCGTTCATCACATCAAGCGCTCCCTCAAGGCGATTCGTGTAAGTGCCGCCGTGACATTCAAAGCAGACGGTAACTCCCTCTTCGCTTGCTGTTTTCGCTATTTCCTTGCACTCGCTCATGAGCATATCGCGGTACTCTTTTGTGCATTCCTGAGAGTTGTTCACTCCGCACCATATTCTGAGAATATCGGTGCCGAGTATCTTCGCGGCTTTGATATAGCGCAGTATTTCACTTGCAGGCTCCTCACCTACGCGGAAATACGTGCCGTACGATGAGCATTTTATGCCGTAAGCTTCCTGAAGATCGACTATATTTTTCAAATTTTCAATATCGTCGCACGGAGCGTGAACGTCGCTTCCCCACTCCACGAAGCTAAGACCTGCGTTCTTCATTGCAAGAATGATCTCGGACGGAGTGTTCTTTCTGAAGGATATCGATACAAGGCCAAGCTTATTTTTCATGTTTTCCTCCGATATATGCTCAAAACATCATAGATTCCATGTAGAGATTTGCAAAGGTAGGATCCGATGAAAGTTCAACCGTATCTGCAAGACGAGCTATCTCTGCGGCACTGTCCTTGAGCTTTCTGCAAAGCAATATTGCAGATGCGCCCGAAAGTGCGGCGTTGCCGAGAGTATGGAGCTTGCCGTCAAATTCGTTCGGTATGAGTCCTATTGCCATAGCATTGGTATAGTTCAGATACTTACCGAAGCCCCCCGCAACGAAAACGCTTTTTACGTCGGATGCGGAAACACCCGCTTTGTTTATAAGGGTAATCATTCCCGAATATATCGCGCTTTTTGCAAGCTGTACCATTCTGACGTCCTGTCCCGTAAGCGTAACTTTTCCCGCTACGGTGACCTCGTCGTCTTCCATATATCCCGTTTCGTCTATTATCTCAAGTCGCAAAAGCTGTGCTATTGCGTCTATAAGTCCGCTTCCGCATATTCCTATCGGCTCGGCATCTCCTATCGTGTGCGCGACAAGCTCTGCGTTTCCTATTGAAACACGGTCTATAGCACCCGTGATGCCTCGCATTCCCATCGATATTCCCGCGCCCTCAAAGGCAGGTCCCGCGGCGGTCGAGCAGACCGAGAGCTTTCCTCCCGACCAAAGCGCCATCTCGCCGTTAGTTCCTATGTCGACCATAAGAGACGGACCGTTGTCCTTCATAAGCTCGGAGGACAGTATTGCACATACCGTATCCGCTCCGACAAATGCGCTTATACAGTCAAGACAAAGTATAGCCGTATCGGGTGAAAGGCAGGTGATACCGAGTGAGGATGCTTTTATCTCCTCACCAAAGAGACGATCAGCATCAAACGGAGCTCTTGAAAGTGCCGTCGGGTCAGCGGCGCAAAGGAGATAGAGCATTGCGGTGTTGCCGGTGACTGCTACCTTATCTATACTCATTGCATCTATTCCCGCCTTATCTGCCATCAGAGTAAGCTGACCGTCTACGGCGGTACGTACCGCAGAAGCAAGAGCCTCTGCGTTCCCCTTCAAGGACATCTCTATTCTTGATATAACGTCCGCACCGAAAGATGCCTGCGGATTCACCGTGCTTGCAGTAGCCAAAAGCTCACCGCTTACAGAGTAAAGCCTTGATGCGATCGTTGTCGTACCGATATCTATTGCCGCACCGTAGGACGTGAATATAGGATCCGGCTCAATCGCGGGCATCGCACCGTCCGTAACTATCGCGTCCTCTCTCTTACGTCCCTTATCCGTGCTTATACTGCACGGACCGAGTATACGCGTACAGCACGCAAGCCTTACGCCGTCGGATATTTCCTCGTTTGAAAGAAGGCGAAGCTCGTTGCTTGAAAGCGGGGACAGATCTCCGCTTGCAACAACTCTGCACTTTCCGCATCTTCCGTGTCCCGCACAGGGCTTATCCAAGCCACCGGGGTCGGA
>JAZSLE010000208.1:0-2378 GCA_045535215.1 Eubacteriales bacterium | reverse complement strand
GCTCGTTTATAAAGATGTGGTCTATGTAGATGTCAGATCTTATACCCGAATGCTTGTTTATGAGAGTCTTGCCGTTTTCCGCCTCTACTCTCGAATCCTTGTATCCGCTTGCCTTCATAAAATCATCAAACGCAAGGTTTCCGTGCATATTGAAGTCTCCCGTGCAGAACATCGCAAAGTCTCCGAATTTTCCCTTCAGAGCATTTACGCATTCTATTTCCTCGCGTATCTCGAGCACCGAATCCTGCTTATTTCCCGACCAGTGCGTGTTGAGAAGAAGATATCTTTGACCTGTCTTTTTGTCGTCGAGCACACAGGAAGCGAGCACTCTTATTCTGTACGGCTTGTTGTAGCTTGCTTTGTCTATGTAAGAGAAATCCTGCACTGCAGTGGCGACTTGATCGTATTTCGATCTTCTGTACATTATTGAGGACATAAGTGCAATGTCCCCGTCTTCGTGGCATACCCATTCGTAGTCAAGACCGTTATTATTTTCAAGACGGTCAAGATAATACGGGAAGATATCGTTCCACGGAGCATCCGTCTCCTGAACACCTATAATGTCGGGATGGTATACCTCAAGTATAGCCGCATATATCTCGGCTCTTTCGGTTATACTCGGACGTCCTCCGCAAAGCCAACGCTGTGCAAGTATGTTTGACGTCATAACGCGAAGCGTGCTTCCCTCGGTAAAGGGCTGATCTCTTATTTCAAGGAGATCTACGTCGGGTGTCATCTCACTGTCCGTCTCTATGGCGAAGATCAATGCATCCACCATTTTTTTAGCAGAGAAGGGACCGCCGCAGAGAAGAACGAGCTTCCTGTTTTCTTCCTTCACTGAGTAATGCATATTTATTATTTTTCTTATGGCGTGTTTTACCGATTCGGGACGGTTGGTGCTTCCGAGAAGTATCTCGTTTTCAGACGGTGTCACCTCCGCGTCGGAGTATACCTCAAGCTCAATATCGAACTTTTCCTTTACTGACGATGCGAAATATTCTGCGGACTCGGAAAGACCGGGCATCTCTGCGCTGTATATCAGCTTCTTGCCCGAAAGTGTGTTTTGGTTAAGGGTCATACAAGAGCTCCTTTTCTTCTTTTTTCAATATAATTATACTCTTCGTGAAAATGCTTGTCAATAGCTTTGATGAAAAAAGGCAGGAAATCTTCCTGCCTTTTTGTTGTATGTTAAATTGATTTTACGTGCGCGATAATAACGTATTCCGATGTGTATCAGAGCAAACGTACGCCTGCTTCCTCGCAAGCGGTAACTGTTTCATTGTCCCATATGCTCGATTGTACCTCGCCTATGTGAGCACATCCCATCATAAGCATACACAAGCGGGACTGACCGATACCTCCGCCGATGGTGAGGGGAAGTTCGTTGTTGAGAAGCATCTTGTGGAAGGGAAGCTCTCTGCGCTCATTGTGACCGGATATCGTGAGCTGCTTGTCAAGAGACTTCGCATCAACACGGATACCCATAGAGGATATCTCAAGCGCGTGACCGAGCACGTCGTTCCAGAAGAGAATATCACCGTTCAACTGCCAGTCGTCATAGTCGGGCGCGCGTCCGCTGTGAGGCTTTCCGGACTTGAGGTTTCCGCCTATCTTCATTATGAAAGCGGTCTTATGCTCCTTAAGGTAAGCGTCCTCGCGCTCTACGGGAGTAAGATCAGGATACATATCCTCAAGCTCCTGCGTGGTTATGAATGCAACGTCGCGTGAAAGCTTTGTGCTGAGCTGAGGGAAGCGTACTCTGAGCTGGTCGTTTGTGTCGCAGATAGCGTTTACTATCGCGGAAACGATGAGTTTAAGATACTCCTCGTTGCGTGTTTCCTCGGTTATTATCTTTTCCCAGTCCCACTGGTCAACGTATATAGAGTGGATGTTGTCAAGGTCTTCGTCGCGTCTTATCGCGTTCATGTCGGTGTAAAGGCCCTCGCCTACGCCGAATTTGTAGCGCTTGAGAGCGAGTCTCTTCCACTTCGCAAGAGAGTGTACCACCTGCGCTTCAAGACCTATTGCGGGAATATCGAAGGATACCGCACGTTCAAAGCCGTTGAGGTTATCGTTAAGTCCCGAGCCCTCGGTAACAAACAGAGGCGCGGACACTCTCTTCAGATGAAGAGCAGACGAAAATACGGATTGAAAGGTCCTCTTTATGTATTCTATAGCTCTCTGTGTGTTATAGGCATCAAGCTGAGCCTCGTATCCGTTTGGTATGAAGATCTTGTTCATATCTGATCCTTTCCGAGATGCGACTGTTTGTCGCGTCTCCGAGTTTTTTTAAAAACAAAAAAGGCGGCTTGGCATTACCGAGACCACTTTGCATGACTGACCGAGATGGATCTTGGTGGGCCATCAGAAACTCAAAC
>JAZSLE010000096.1:0-6545 GCA_045535215.1 Eubacteriales bacterium | reverse complement strand
TTCGATATACAAAAAGCCCTGCTATGCAGGGCTTTTTTTGTTTTATGGGGCGATTCGATTTGTAAAAACTCTGCCGTCCTATTTACTTTTTACAGGCTTTGTGGTATAATTACATTGGTTAGATATCTAATCGATAAACTTGAAGTTGACGGTTATTTTTACTCTACCGTTAGTTTACTTCTCCTCACTAAACCAATAGTAGGTGTACTTTTATCCTGATATCGTTTATACTGTATGCGAACGGAGGTCGCTATGGATCAATTGAAGATAGGAAAATTTATTGCCAAGTGCAGAAAGCAGAAAAACTTAACGCAAATGCAGTTGGCAGAAAAACTGAACATCACCGATAAAGCAATATCCAAGTGGGAACGAGGCATCGCAATGCCCGATACTTCGATAATGCTTGAGCTCTGTGATATTCTCGGCATCAGTGTAAACGAATTATTATGTGGGGAGAAAATCAATATGGAAAACAACGATCAAAAAAACGAACAGCTTTTGCTTGATATGGCAAAGGAATTAGAAAAGAAAAACAAAACTATTTGGAATGCAATGTGGGCAATCATGACAGTGAGTATCATTGGATTGATCGGAGGTCTCGCGATCATCGCGTTTTTTATGCCCGAGGGTCCATGGATGCTCGTTGCAATACTTTCACTGTGCGTGGTGTTTCTGATACCGTGCTTCTATGCGTTAAAGCTTGAAGTCAGCGTGGGGGCTTACAAGTGCAAAAATTGCGGATACGAGATCGTACCGACCTATAAGCAGGCACTTGGTGCGATGCACAGAGGAACGACTCGATACTTGAAGTGTCCGAAATGCAATAAACGCACTTGGTGCAAAAAGGTATTGAAGAAGTAAATTATAATTCACAAAGGTATTTATGAAACAGTTTATAAGCTCATACTCACGGTATTCACGATAAACGCACGACATCACACGAATTTCCACGATATTCACGATATCAAACGGCGTTGTTAAGACTCCAAGAGATACGTTCTTATTTCTCATATGCAAATCCAACCTTTCGGGGTTGGTTTTGTTTTTCAGGCATGCATAAGAAAATTGGGGGACGGTATTTACTTTTGGGGGATTTTGTGGTATAATGTAATTGTTACAGAAATCAGAATTTGACAAGGAGATATAAAAGCAAAGAAGCAGTTATGTACAAGATCATATTTTTAGTATTGTTGCTTATGCAATTTGTTTGGAGCGCTGTGCTTCGTGTGTTATCGGGAAAGCAGGTAGGCAAGCCTCTTCCGAGCAGTGTTCAGGGTATTTACGACGAGGCGGAATACGACAAGTGGCGTCGTTACAACGGCAAAAAGGAGCGCTTGTCGATTGCGAGTGACGTGATATCGCTTGCGATAAGCATTGTGTTCTTCTGCACGGACCTCATCTCTCTTATCTACAATTTCCTTCCCGGCAGCGTGATTGTAAAGGGTATTCTCTTCTTTTTGGTCGTAGGGCTTGCGGAAACAATCGTATCACTCCCCTTTGATTGCGTATTCAATTTCAAGATAGAGGCGGAGTTCGGCTTCAACAAGGTCACTCCCAAAACATTTATTGCGGACACCGCAAAGAATTACCTGCTTAACAGTATTCTCAGCATTATTCTTTTTGGGCTTGTGGTCCTTGCGTACAACATACTCGGAAACTATTTCGGAATAATCGCGTTTGTGGGACTTGCGATCATTATGATCCTTATCAGTGCGTTTTCAAGCGTATTCTCAAGGATATTCAACAAATTCACTTCTCTGCCCGACGGTGAGCTTCGCGATACTCTCTCGAGGATGTTCGCGGATGCGGGATACAAGCTCAAGGACATTTACGTTATGGATGCTTCCAAGAGGACCACGAAAGCAAACGCTTATTGCGGAGGTATCGGAAAGCTCAAGCAGATCGTTCTTTTCGACAACCTTGTAAACAACTACACTGCGGGCGAGATCACTGCGGTATTTGCTCATGAGCTTGCTCACTTCAAGCACAAGGACACGACGAAGATGACCTTCTTCAACCTGCTCAACTTTCTTCCCTTGATGGCGGTCATGACTTTGATGATGGTCTTCCCTCAGGTCGCTACAAGCTTCGGATTTGAAGGAGCGAACATATTCTTTGCGTTCTACGTGGGCTTTGGTAACGTATTTTCCATTGTGGCACAGCTCATAATGATCCCCTTCAACTATATGTCGAGAAGCTTTGAGAGACGCGCGGACACGTTGGCTTACACGCTTGGGTACGGCGACGATCTTATCAGTGCGCTCAGAAAGCTTCACAAGGATTCTCTCTCGGATATGAATCCTCACCCCGTTGTTGTAAAGCTTACGTACAGTCACCCGCCGCTCCACGAAAGAATAGACCTGATAGAGTCAAAGAAGTCGGAAGGCGAAGACGAATAATGCTGTCGTGCACGTAGATTGGAGGCGTTATTGCTCGCCGGTCTACGGGAACGAATTTATCGGCACGTCGGACAAAAAGAGGTATATATGACGAAATTATATAAGAAAAGCGAGCTTGCGTTTGCGCTCGTATGGATAGCGATATACGTTATCGGAGGAGGCCTTTGTGAGGAGATATCCCGTCAAATCGGGATAGAGAGTCTTGCACCTGCGGTGTTCTTCGTCGCGATCTGCGCCCTGCTTTACGTATGGGTAAGGAAGAATCGGCTGTGCGAGGAATTCGGGCTTTGCGGCTCGGAAGCGGAAGCGAAGGCATTTATATGGTATATTCCGTTATTACTGATCACGGTCAGCAACATCGGATTTGGTGTGACCTTGAAATACGATGCGGTGGGAACGGTCAGCTTTATTATAAAGATGCTTTGCGTAGGCTTTCTTGAGGAGCTGATATTCAGAGGCTTTTTGTTCAAGGCGATGTGTCGCGACAGTGTAAAGGCGGCGGTCATCGTTTCAAGCGTGACGTTTGGTATCGGTCACATAATCAATCTGTTCAACGGAAGCGGAATGGAGCTGTGGGAGAACGTTATCCAAGTCGTAGCCGCGATAGCCTTCGGATTTTTGTACGTTGTTATTTTCCACCGCGGCGGCTCGCTCATTCCATGTATTCTTTCGCACGGAATATTCAATTCCATGAGTGCGTTTTCGGTGTGGGGAAGCACTACGGCGACGGTAATTCACACCGTAGTTGTTTGCGCGCTCGTTATAGCCTACACTCTTGTGCTGTTAAAAACGTTACCGCGTGTAAAGGATACAAGCAAAGCCAACTCTTAGAGCTTGATTTTGTTTTCGGAGAGCGAAAAATCGGGATAAAGCATTTACTTTTGCAGAAGCTTGTGGTATAATGCAGGTGGCAGGAAATTCGGGCTTTTTGGCCGTAGCGGTTTGGTTACCGAATTTGACATAAGCAAGGAAAAATTTATCTCCGGCTTCGGATAGTCGGAGCGATGAAGGTATAGACTTGCGCCGCGAGAGGTCTAATCGGATCGCGGCTTGAACGAGTAAAGAAAGGACGTATAGAGGTATGATTTTTGAGAAACAGGTCGTGAGCATGTATAAGGGTATGATGTATACCCGTTGTGATGATAACGGGACGGCGCTCTATTTTTCCGCCGAGGATTTCGACGGATTGCACAAGGAGGCGTTCTCGTTCAAGGCCTCTGCGGGACACGTTCTGCAGGGTTGGTTTTACGAATACGACGGTGCGATCCCCGACAGGCTGATCGTTTTCGATCACGGATTTGGTGGCGGTCACCGTTCATATATGCGAGAGATCGAGATGCTGTGCCGTCATGGGTACAGAGTATTTTCATACGATCACACGGGCTGTATGGAGTCGGGCGGAGAATCTCCGAACGGACTTTCGCAGTCGCTTTGCGATCTTAACGACTGCATCAACGCGCTGAAGTCGGAAAAGGGTGTTTCGGAGAGCGATATTTCGGTCGTGGGACACAGCTGGGGCGCATTCTCGACACTAAACATTTCCGCGCTTCACCCCGCTATATCTCACGTCGTTGCGATATCGGGATTCGTTTCGGTAGAGGAGATGGTAGGGACCTTCTTCTCGGGAATGATGAAGGGGTACCGCAAGGCGGTGCTGGAGCTTGAGAGAAGCTCGAATCCGACGTTTGTCGGCTACAACGCGGTAGATACGCTTAAAGCATCGAGTGTGAAGGCGTTACTCATATATTCCGAGGACGATCAGATGTGCAAGCGCAACCACTACGACATTCTGAAGGCAGGTCTTGACGGCAAGGAAAATGTAAGCCTTATGCTTGTAAGCAACAAGGGACACAATCCGAACTATACCGAGGATGCGGTAAGATATCTCGGTGAATTCGGCGCGGCGAGAGCGAAGCTTCTTCGAAGGAAGGGACTTACCGACGCCGAGAAGGCTGCGTTTGTTTCGTCGTTTGATTGGAAGAGGATGACCGAGCAGGACGAAGCGATCTGGGACAAAATATTTTCACATCTCGACAGCTGATCGGATGTAGATCGGACTGATGAAAAAGGGGATCTTTTTTGCGATCTTGGCGGCGGCGCTATACGCGATAAACTCGCCGCTATCCAAAATACTGCTCGACTATATGCCGTCGACGTTAATGGCAGGGCTTTTATACATAGGTGCGGGCATCGGTATGGGTATTATCTTTCTCATACGAAAGGTAAAGTGCGAGGAGCATACGGAGGAGAGGATAACGAGGGCGGATCTTCCCTACACTCTTGCTATGATCGGGCTTGACATCGCAGCTCCGATATTTCTGCTTCTCGGTCTTTCGCACACGACGGCGGCGAACGCATCTCTGCTCAACAATTTCGAGATCGTGGCGACGAGCATTATCGCGCTCATTGTGTTCGGAGAGCGCATAAGTCCGCGGCTTTGGGGCGGAATTCTGTTCGTTACGCTATCCTGCGCGCTTCTCTCCTTTGAGGACGCTGCGAGTCTGCAGTTTTCATACGGGTCGTTGTTCGTGCTTCTCGCGTGTATTTGCTGGGGAATCGAAAACAACTGCACAAGGCATTTGTCGAGCAAGGACCCGCTTCAGATAGTACTGCTCAAGGGTGTTTTTTCGGGGCTTGGATCGGTTTTTATCGGGCTTATACTCGGCGAGCGGATAAGCGTATGGTGGAGTGTGATCGCGGTGCTTGCCGTAGGGGGCGTTGCGTACGGACTCAGCATATTTTTTTACGTTTACGCGCAAAGGCGCCTCGGCGCGGCAAGGACGAGTGCGTATTACGCAATATCGCCCTTTATCGGAACGGCGCTGTCTCTTATGATATTCAGGACATTGCCGAGCCGTACGTACTTTATCGCGCTTCCGCTTATGGTCATCGGTGCGTGGCTATGCTCGGCGGACGAGCCATTATTCAACAAAAATGAAAAAACAGAAAGCTGAAGGGCGGATACCCCGAGGGCTTTGAGAGGATGCGCTTGATCGGTCGCACGGAGGAGGATAACGTGGGGACGTAAAGTCGGAGATCGGCGCAGGTGCCTACAAGTGCAAAAGCGGAGGTCACGAGCTCGTACCTGCGCACGTGGAAGTGACGTGATCGATGCACAAAGCCTTCACACATCGTTTGAAGCGTCCGAATTGCGTCAAAAGAAGGTAGTACAAGGAAGCGTAAAATAAACGGGATATAATTTCGGAGGTAGGGACAAGTGAAGATCGCAATCATAGGCTACAGCGGTGCGGGAAAGTCAACGCTGGCAAGAATATTGGGTGAGCATTACGGTTGCGACGTGTTGCATCTTGACAGCATTCATTTTGCGTCCGATTGGGTCGAGAGGACAGACGGGGAGATGATAGCCGACGTCAAACCCTTTCTTCAGAAGCCGGGCTGGGTGATCGACGGAAATTACAGCCGTGTTATGTACAAGGAGCGAATGGAGGAAGCGGACAAGATAATATTCCTTTGCTTTAACCGTTTCACCTGCCTGTACAGAGCTTACAAGCGCTACTGCACCTATTCGGGAAGGACGCGTCCCGACATGGCGAGCGGATGCGAAGAGAAGTTTGATGCAAAATTTATCGGTTGGATACTTTGGGGCGGTCGCTCAAGAAGGGCGAGGGCGCGGTATAAGGGCGTTATCGAGGCGTATCCGCAAAAGGCGGTCGTTATCAAAAACCAGCGCGAGCTTGATCGTTTCATCGGCTCATTGAAATAAGCGTTCGACATTATGCGAAAAAGGCTCTGCTTGGCGTACCTGCCGTAAAGCAGTTTTATATTCAAATCAAAAAGGACGAGGAGATCTCGTCCTTTTTGCACACTATCTGCCTGCAAGGTATAGTGTGTTATACCGTATTATATGTTTCGGGAGGTAAAAGAGTGATGTTTTTGCTTACGCAAAAGTGATGTTACTCGCTTCGCTCATAATGATGTTGCTCCCGATGGTCGCGAGTGATGTGATGTTTGCACATCATTGCCGTAGGTTACATCATTAGGCGAAGCCGACATCACTTGCACATAAGGCCAAACATCGTTCGGCGACCAGCTTTTTCGCAGGTCGTCGTAGGGGGTCGGTTTTTTGTTGTCGGTAGTCTGAGAATAAGAAGAAAGATTTCGGGAATATTCCCATAAATGCTTGAC
>JAZSLE010000231.1:0-9158 GCA_045535215.1 Eubacteriales bacterium | reverse complement strand
CATTTCTGTTTTGCTTTTCATTTCAAGAGCGAAGCCGAAGGTCTCCGCAGGTATTGAAAGAAAGGCGGGTATCTTAAGCGTACCGACGTCGCGTTTTCTTTTTGAATATCGCATTTTATCTCCCCATAAATCATATTTTTGTACAAAATATGCTCGATGAGGTGAAAATAACACAGTGGATACCAAAAAAAGAGGTGGCGCGCCCGCTTTACTCGTTATCGGAATATCGTTAACGCTTATACTTTTGCTTTGCTCCGGTCTTGCCTTTGAAAAAATACGCGAGGGATTGGAAATATGCTTCAGAGGAGTTATTCCATCCGTCTTTTTGTCAACGGTAGCATCCGGAATAATAACGAAAGCCATGTCTGCAGGCTCGGTAAGCAGTCCTGTACCCATTCTTTTATGCGGGCTTCTGTTTGGCGGTCAGGTTGGTGCAAGCGGAGCGGCAGCTCTTCTGAGGGACGGAAAAAGCGACGCAAAAACATACAAAAGGGTGATATGCCACAGCGGTGTACCGAGTCCATTTTTCGTGCTTTCCGCCTGTCGGGATGCTTTTGGAGCATCAAACGCCTTATGCATCTACTTAATAACAGTCCTCTCATCGCTCGTGCTTTGGTCTTCCGACGGATCCACTCGCAAATGCGGTAAAATGCCAAACACTTCCGACGATTCAAAAGGCGTGCCGATCACACGTCTGATCTGCGACTGTATAAGGGAATCTGCTTTATCGACCGTTTCGGTCTGCGCATTCGTTACGCTGTTTTATACGCTATCGTCAATATTGACGCATAGGCTTGATAACAAGATAATCACGGCGCTCGTAGCCGGTATTCTTGAATTCAGCAGCGGTTGCATCGCCTGCACAAGGATCGGCGGCGTGTGTGGCATAGTTCTCTGCTGTGCGATACTGTCCTTTGGAGGTATTTCGGTATTTATGCAAATATGCTCGATACAGTCGTCGTTCGGTACTCCTATGACAGTAAAAGAATATCTCACGTCAAGGCTCGTCCAAGCGCTTTTATCGTCTATCCTCAGCATAGCCGTTTTCACGAAAAGCACCGCATTCGCCGGTATTTTTGCGGTATTTACGGCAATTATATTGCTCCGACGCCCTTTTTTACAAAAAATTTACGTAAAAAGATTGAAACGCAAGCGATTTGTGTGATATAATGCGAGGAGACCATGAAAGGGGGCGAATATCTTGTTCGGCAAACGAAAGCTCAACGCAACGCCCGAGAACAGAATCTGCTCTCTGTGCGAATACTCCATATGCAAGGACGACCGTATTTTCTGTAACGAAAAAGAGGTAGACCCGTCGCACTGCTGCAAAAATTTCTTATTCGATCCCCAAAAAAAGAAGGTAAAAAGACTGTCTGTAAGGTCACAAACGGACGAGATCGAATTTCTGCCGTTAGACTAAATTATATATACGTAGATATTATACCACTTTTTATTCGGAATTTCAATAGGTATAGCGAATTTTTAGTTTTGAAAGGAGAACGGTATGGGAGCCGGTGGATTTGGTAGATTTGAATACAAAACGGTCGAAAAGCCGAAGCGTATTTCCGAAGTTCCTAAATATCTGGCTGAGCTTCTCGGAGGCTTTTTCAAGCGTCTGTTTTACGTTTTTAAGCTTGTAAACAAAACGGGAACGTGGATAATAATAGTACTTATGCTTATAGCGTTTGCAGAAGGCATAATGCCTTTGCTCGGATCGGTCATCACAAAAGAGATACTGAACACTCTTCAGGATACCGTGTATCTTTCCGGGATAGGCGAGATAGATCCGACTAAGGAGCTGTTTGTGCAGACCGTGTTGGGACTCATAATAGCGATGTTTGTATACAGATTTTCAAACAGAATGCTATCCACGTTAAAAAACACGGTGACTCGTATAGGCGGAGAGCTTGTCGTGCGCGAGGTAAAGCTGAGCATAATGATAAAGGCACAGGAGCTTGACCTTGCATCCTTTGATATGCCGTCCTTCTACGAAAAGCTTGAAAACGCAAACAGAGAGGCCGGAAATAGACCTATATCGATACTCAACGCTTCCCTTTCCATCGTCAGTACGATAATAACGTTTGTATCCTACGTGATACTTCTTTCTTCGGTAATGCCGCTTGCTACCGTATGCATCGTTGCAGTCTCTCTCCCGTCCGCTATAATAAACTTCGTATACAAGCATAAGGAGTTCAAGTACGTCAGATTCCGCTCCAAGGAAAGAAGACAGATGAACTATTGCTCCAACACCTCGGTAAACAAGGACCTCGCAAAGGAAATGCGAATATTCGGTCTCTCGGATATCTTCAGAGAAAAGTTCAAGGAGGTATTCGGAAACTATTACAAGGGACTTCGCAGGCTGATACTTGAGGAAGGAATATGGCACGTCATAATAGGCATTATCTCATGCTCGGTAAACTTTGTATTTTACGTGATATTTGCGTGGAACGTATTCTGCGGTAAGTACAAGATAGGTGACTATTCTCTTTACACGGGGGCGTTAACACAGATCTCCTCCTCAATTGCTTCTCTCATATCGACGAGTGCCGCAATTTACGAGGGTACTCTTTTTATAGACAACCTCACATCCTTCCTTGAAGAAAAAAAGACTGTGATCCCGTCTGTCGATCCTCCGCGAAAGGTAAACAAAAATGCGGAGCACACGATAGAATTCAAAAACGTATCCTTTGCCTATCCCGGAACAGACAGAATGGTCATCAAGAATGTTGACCTTACGATAAATGCAGGTGAAAGCATCGTTCTCGTCGGTCTTAACGGAGCGGGAAAAACGACACTTATAAAGCTCCTTACAAGACTTTACGATCCCACCGAGGGCGTTATATTGCTCGACGGACACGACATAAAGGAATACGATATCAAGGAGCTGTATAAGACATTCGGTATCATATTCCAGGACTTCGGAAAATACGCGTTCGACCTTAAAGAAAACATTCGCTTCGGTGACATCACAAGCACGTACGACAACCCGTCCACCATGGAAAGAATAAAGGAAGCGGCAATAAGCGCAAACGCAGAGGATTTCATAAAGAATCTTCCCTCCGAATACGATACGCCGCTTACAAGAATATTCAGCGAGGACGGAATAGAGCTCTCCATCGGACAGTGGCAAAAGGTCTGCATTGCAAGAGCATTCTTCTCTGATAACGATATACTTATCCTTGATGAGCCTACCGCCTCTCTCGACCCTATGGCGGAGCAAGAGATATTCAATCAGTTCGATAAGCTGAGAAGCGGAAAAACGACCATCTTCGTTTCTCACAGACTTTCAAGTGCAACGACCGCAGATAAAATCGTCGTTCTTGAATACGGAGAAAAGATCGAGGAAGGCTCTCATAAGGAGCTTATGGACATGCACGGAAGATATTACGAGCTCTTCTCAACTCAAGCAAAGCGCTACGTTGAGTCGTATGAAGCAGACGAGCCGCTCGCAGACAAATCCGCCCGTCCAAAGCACCGCAACGCACTGAGCGAGTAAAACGGGACGCATACCCCCTATAAACTTGCGTGCTTTTGACCAACATAAAACATATTGAAATTATTTTGTTTGTATCATACGACAATTTTTGAAAAAAGCTATTGACAAAACACGAAAAAGCGAATATAATTTAGTATTATATCTCATAAAATTACACGAGAGGACGATCATATGAGCGTAAAGGTTACAAAATTCGGCGGATCCTCACTTTGTGACGCAAAGCACTTCAGACAGGTAGCTGAAATACTTAAAGCAGACAATTCAAGACGATTTGTAGTTCCCAGCGCACCCGGAAAGCGCTTTTCATCCGACACAAAGGTTACGGATATGCTTTACGAATGCTATAACAAAGCAAAATCAAGAGAATCGATAGACGAGATATATTCCGCTATCGTTGCAAGATACACGTCTATTATAGACGAGCTCGGTCTTAACTTTGACATGAGCGGAGAGTTCGAGTACGTAAAGAATGCTATTCTTCACAGTTCCGGACGCGACTACGCCGCAAGCCGCGGTGAGTATCTCAACGGTCTTATTCTCGCAAAGTACCTCGGATACAATTTCATTGATGCGGAAAACGTTATCTTCTTCAAGGAAAACGGTACGTTTGATGCTGAAAGAACTAACGAGGTTCTCTCCAACGAGCTTAAGTGCTACGAGAACGCCGTAATTCCCGGCTTTTACGGAGTTATGCCCAACGGTACGATAAAGACATTCTCAAGGGGTGGCTCCGATATCACAGGATCTATAGTTGCACGTGCTTGCAATGCGGATCTTTACGAGAACTGGACGGACGTATCCGGATTCCTTATGGCAGACCCTAGAATAATAAAGGATCCCTGCCCTATCGACGTTATCACCTACAGAGAGCTCCGCGAGCTTTCCTACATGGGCGCAACGGTTCTTCACGAGGATGCCATATTCCCCGTAAGATATGCGAGAATACCGATAAACATAAAGAATACAAACGCTCCCGACGACAAGGGTACGATGATCGTTTCCTCCTCCGACGATTATGATTCCGAAAAGATCATAACCGGTATCGCGGGTAAGAAGGGCTTCTCCGTAATAACGATAGAAAACGATATGATGAACTCCGAGGTCGGCTTCGGACGCAGAGTCCTTGACGTTCTCGAGAACTTCGATATCTCCTGGGAGCATCTCCCCAGCGGAATCGACACGATGAGCCTTATCGTTGCTACCGCAGAGCTTGAGGGCAAATGCGAAAAGGTGCTTTCCGCACTTGAGCGCTCGGTATCTCCCGATCACCTTTCAATAGAGCACAACCTCTCTCTTATCGCAGTAGTCGGACGCGGAATGATCAAGTCCAAGGGTACGTCCGCAAGAGTACTCAAGGCAGTTGCTGCATCCGATACCAACATCCGTATGATCGACCAGGGATCATCTGAGATAAACATAATAATCGGCGTTGATGAAAAGGACTTCGAAAAGTCCCTCAAGGCTATATACAACGAGTTTGTAAAATGATCGTTGAAGCAAAAAAAACGGACAGACCGTCACGATCTGTCCGTTTTGCTTTACGCCATCTCCTCAGGAAGCTTTTTGCCTCCGACAACATGAAAATGCAGATGCTTTACACTTTGACATCCATCCTCACCGACGTTTGTTATAACTCTGTAGCCGTTCTTGAGTCCCTCGGAAGCGGCGATCTGAGGAATCGCCTCAAATATCTTTGCAACGTAAACGCTGCTTTCACCGTCTATAAGATCCGCACTCTCAATATGGAGCTTGGGAACTACGAGAACATGAACGGGGGCCTGCGGGTTTATGTCTCTGAAGGCGTATACCCACTCGTTTTCAAATACCTTGGATGACGGTATCTCCTGATTTATTATCTTGCAAAAAATACAGCTCATAATATTACACCTCACAAAATGATTTTCTAGGATAATTATATCACCAAAAAACAAATTTGTCAATAGAAAAGGACATAAAAATGCTTGACTATACAGCTCTCAACGTTATTCCCATCTGGGAAAGGTTACAAAATGAGAAGCGCCCCATAATCCTTTATGGGATGGGAAACGGCGCGGACAAGATCCTTGACGTATGCGAACAACTGAATATACGGGTAAAGGGAGTTTTTGCATCCGACGGCTTTGTAAGAAAAAAATCCTTCCGCGGTTTTCAGATACACTCGTATTCGGAAACGGTGGCCGAATTTGGCAGGGATATTGTCGTTCTCCTCTCCTTTGCAACTTCCTTGCCCGACGTGCTTGAAAATGTAAACCGCATAGCATCCGAGGTGACTTTGCTTGCTCCCGACGTTCCCGCATACGGAAATATGCTTTTTGACCAAAAATTCTTTAAAGAAAATCAAAAAAGCTTTGAAAAGGTCCTTGATCTACTGTGTGACAAGCGCTCAAAGGAGCTGTACGTAGATCTTATACGCTACAAATTAAGCGGTGATATCAGCTACCTCTCAAGGTGTGACAAAGAACCCGAATATATGGAAGACGTCCTTGATGCAAGGCAATTCACCTCGTACATTGACGCAGGGGCATATAAGGGAGACACAATATTGAGACAGAAGATATATTCGCCGTCGTTAAAGAATGTGTATGCATTTGAACCCGACCCGAAGACCTACCAAAAGCTTTGTGATTGCTGCAAAACAAGCGGCATTCCCGTAAAGGCATATAATGTAGGACTTTGGAACGAGAAAAGCACAACTCACTTTCACGGAGGAGGCGGACGCGGATCGTCATTGAACGACACCGGAAAGATCACCGCAGAACTTGATTCTCTGGATTCGGTGCTTTTAGGAGAATGCGAAAGAGTCGACTTTATAAAGTACGACGTTGAAGGTGCGGAGTATGAAGCTCTGCTCGGCTCAAGAAAAATAATCGAAGCTCACAGACCGTCAATGCTCGTTTCTCTCTATCACAGAAGTGAGGATCTGTTCAAGCTTCCGTTGCTGATAAACGAAATATATAAGGGCTCAAGGCTCTACCTACGTAGGACGGTAGGTATCCCCGCATGGGATATAAACCTGCTTATAAAACCCGAATAAATTAAAGGCTACCCCATCTTTATCGGATAAGGTAGCTTTTTTTCAATGATATTCATTCTTTAGTATCATTTTTACCTTTTCGGGTATATCGATAAAGTGCGCGACCAGAGAGTGAGGCTTTCCATCGGGATCATCCATAGATACGTCCGAAAAATATACTGATCTTCTCGACCTCATCGTACCGATGTTTGAAAGATTTGCCGAAAGAGCGTCGTTGCTTGCAAGCGCTATCAGAACGGGCTTATTTGCCCTCAGCATCGCCTTTGCCGCCATCGTTACCGCGGTATCTGTTATTCCGTTTGCGAGCTTTGAAAGAGTATTTCCGGTGCAGGGCGCGATAACGAGAAGATCTATATAGCCCTTCGGTCCTATCGGCTCCGCATCCACTATAGTATGTATTATTTCCCTCTTACAAAGGTCAGTTATTCTTTTTCTTATATCCTGCGCCCGTCCGAAGCGCGTATCGGTGCAATAGGCGATCTCGCTCATTATGGGCTGCACCTCATAGCCCTCGCCTATCAGCTTTTCAAGCACGACAAGACTTTTACTTATCGTGCAAAAGGATCCGCAGATTGCATATCCTATCATACAGTGTCCTCCATACTCTCACATATAGACTCGGCTATTATCCGTCCTGCTCTGTACGGCGCATATTTTCCCGGAAGAGACAACGCCCATATTACCCTAATCCCCTTTTCTCTCGCCGCCCTTATATCCACTCCTCCCGGAGGCGAGGCAAGATCTATAATTACCGTTTTCTCATTCAACACGTTAATAAATCTTTTATCGATAAGGCATGCGGGAACGGTGTTGAAGATAACATCGTAGCCGTTTTTCAAAGGCAAAAGCCCGAAAAACTCTCTTTCGGCATCTATCGCTACCGTATCCGATCCCATACACTCTGCGAAAGCTCTATCCTCTCGCCGTCTTGCCGCGACGGTCACACGGGAGTTCATTCTGACAAGAAGCCCGGATAAAAGCTTTCCTATCCTTCCGTATCCAATAACCGCCGTCCTTGAGGAATCTATTGTGATCGGAAGCTCGTTCATAACGATATCAAGTGCCGCTTCCGCCGTAAGAAGCGCATTTTTTATACACAGACTCTCGTTTTCAAAATAGTCTACTACCCTTATTCCCTTGCTTTCACATCGATCCACAAAGCTCTTATTCAGCCTTCCGCCGTATATTGCGGTCTTGTGATCAAGCATCTCTACTATATCCGAAAGCATAATTGGGGTTCCATCGTATAAAGGGGCGTTCAGGCTCGCGTTGTCCCTTGAAAACGGAAGCGGAAGAATACACACGTCGCTTTTGGATACCGCATCGTAAAGATCCTCGCTATAGTTGTATTTTTTATCCTCCTTCGCTCTGTCTATCCCCAAAACAGACACGTCGTAACCCTTGTCAATAAAATGATCGGCCACCGTCATCTGTCTGATATCTCCTCCGAGTATACATATTTTCTTCATAAGCCACCACGCTAAAAAACAGTTTCCCTATATTTTCTGTGTCTACTACATTATATGACAATATATTATGTTCTGCCACCCCCAAAAAAACAAGGCGTACCAAAAAGGTACGCCCTGTTTACCGTTTGTGATATAATATCAGTCAAGAGCAAGATTTCCGGGCTTTATCCAACCCAATTTTCTGAAGACGAGACCTATTAAGGGAGTAATTACCGCGGGAAGCACGAAGGATATAAGTATAAGTCCGACCCAATCAAATACAGTAACCGCCTTTCCTTCCGCTACCCATCCGTTGAAAACACCTATTTGTCCGACAAGACCGCACGTTCCCATTCCGGAGGAGATCGGAGCGCCGTTCATTTCAAGCTTGAAGATGCAGGTCGCTATAGGACCGGTTATAGCGGATGTGATTATTACAGGAAGCCATACTACAGGCCTTCTTATAATATTGGGCATCTGAAGCATACTCGTTCCAATTCCTTGAGATATAAGTCCGCCCCATTTGTTTTCCTTGAAGCTGAGGAATGCGAAGCCTACCATCTGTGCACAGCATCCCGCAAGCGCGGCACCGCCCGCAAGACCGATAAGTCCGAGTGAATGGCATATTGCGGCACTGCTTATGGGAAGCGTAAGTATCATACCTACAGCTACCGAAACGATAATACCCATCAGGAAGGGCTGAAGCTCTGTTGCCCTCATTATAAGTGTTCCGAGATAGTTTGCGCCGTAGCCTATGTATTTTGCAAGGCTGATTGAAAGAAGAACGCCGATAGCAATAGTTACAAAGGGCGTAACAAGTATATCTACCTTGGTTTCCTTTGAAACAAGCTTTCCGCATTCAGCAGCGATAATAGCTATAAAGAAGACAGCCAGAGGACCACCCGCACCGCCGATATCGTTTGCGGCATATCCGACGGAAAGCAACGAGAAAAGAACGAGCGGAGGTGCCTTAAGAGCATATCCGATAGCGACGGCCATTGCCGCGCCGCTGACAGCCTTTGCAAATACACCCATCTGATTAAAGAATTCAAAACTGGAAAGCGATCCTATTGTGCTAAATATGGTTCCGATGAGAAGAGACGCAAACAAACCCTGTGCCATTGCTCCCATCGCATCAATAAAATATCTTTTAGCCGATATTTCTATGTCTTTTTTTCTC
>JAZSLE010000238.1:0-10136 GCA_045535215.1 Eubacteriales bacterium | reverse complement strand
CCACAGGTATTCCGGTTGTTACATTCTCCATAGCAGTAAACCGCAGTTACGCATCAAAAGATCAGCAGAGAGAAACAGATTTCTTTAACGTCACAGCGTGGCGCAGCAGAGCTGAGTTCGTTGCTAAGTTCTTCAAGAAGGGCTCCGCAATTTGCGTTGTAGGCTCTATCCAGAACCGTCAGTACACAGACCAGCAGGGTCAAAAGAGATATGTAACAGACATTATTGCAGATGAAGCAATGTTTGTTGACTCCCGCGGAGACAATCCCGCATATAGCACGTCCGGTTCCCCCGACAGCTTTACACCCAATTTTGCAGACAATGATTCCGCAAAGTTCAAGGAAGTAAAGGGCGACGAGGATCTCCCGTTCTGATCCGCTGTCAGCATAGAACGTAAAATTAATTGAAAGGTTGAATAATATCATGGAAAATACAGAAACAAATGTACGTCCTGCACGCCAGAACTTCCGCAAGAGAAAAAAGGTTTGCGTTTTCTGCCAGGACAAGGTTGAATTCATCGATTACAAGGATAGCGCTAAGCTTAAGAAGTTCATCAGCGAGAGAGGTAAGATCCTTCCCCGCAGAATCTCCGGAACTTGCGCTAAGCATCAGAGAGAGCTTCAGAACGCTATAAAGCGTGCTCGTCACATGGCTCTTCTTCCTTACGTAGGAAACTGATATCGATCAGAAGGGTCGCCAACGGACACGTTGGAGACCCTTTATTCTTTTAATAAACTTTAAAGGAGAACTACTATGCCGTTATCTATCGTAAACGCAAAATACAAATGCTTCCCTTCCGTCGTTTGTGTCGGAAAAAGCACTGAGATAACGATCACACCCCGAGACACCAGCCGCCGCTTTTTGTCAGACAAAACGTACGAGCTGAGCGTAGTCGGTATGCGCGACGATTCTCTCAGCTATCACGCAGCTATACCCTTCAACGTTCCCTGCTCCGTTTATAAGGGATGTCTGAAGTTCACATATACCTTTGACCGCGAGCAGGAATACTCTATCCGCTTCCGCGAGGTAGATTCCACCGAAACAAGAATTCCCCTTTATGCCGTAAAGGAGGACCTCTATCAGCTCCGTCCTCTCAAGGGAGACCTCCATACACATACCTACTACTCCGACGGAAGAGACGGAATAACCGCTACTCCGGCTGACTATAGAGAAAACGGCTACGACTTCTTCGCACTCACCGACCATAACCGTATGTACACGTCAAAGCTCGCACAGGAGCTTTACGAGGACGTTTCTCTCGGAATGCACATAATGAACGGCGAAGAGGTACACACTCCTCCTTCCATCGTACACATAGTACATGCTGGCGGTAAGGAAAGCGTTGCGATAAAGTACGTAAAGGATATCGAGACATACAAACAAGAGGTAAAGGAAATCGAAAAGACTCTCGTTCACATAGACGAAAAGTTCCGTGAGCGCGTTGCAATGGCAAAATGGGCTTGCGACGAGATACACAAGGCAGGCGGAATAGCTATTTTCGCACACCCCTTCTGGGCTCCCAACCGCTACAACGTATCCGAGGACCTCTGCAAAATACTCTTCGAAGAGAAGCTGTTTGATGCATTTGAGGTTGCGGGCGGCGTTTTGGACCACGAAAATATGCTCCAGGCATCTATGTGGCACGAGCTTGCCCTCAACGGAATAAATATCTCTCCCGTAGGAAGCAGCGACTCTCACAACCACGTGACCGACGGTGAGTTTTTCGGAAGACGCTTCACGATAGTCTTCGCTAAGGATAACACTACCGAGGACATTCTCGACGCAGTAAGAAACGGACTTTGCGTTGCCGCTGAATGCACGTTCACCGACGATATAAACAACGTAAGATTCCACAGCACAAGCTACAGACTCGTATCCTACACGAATTTCCTCTTCAGAAACTACTTCACCGAGACGTACAATCTCTGTGTAGGCGAAGGCGTTCTTATGCGCCGATACGCGCGCGGTGAAGACGTTGGAGCTCTTCTCAACGCACTCGCAGGAAGTGTAAAAAGCTTCTACGAGCAGTTCTTCGGACTTGCTCCCGCTCCGACAGTATCCGAAAAGCAGGCTAAATTCCTTGACAAGTGTATGGAGATACAGATGAACGACGGTCCCCTTACAATAGGCTCCTCGATCACACCAAACACAACGAATCCCCGCAAATACACCCGCAGACTGTGATCCAACGCGGATCTATGCGATATACAAGCAAAAAGGCTTTCGCTCAAGCGAAATCCTTTTTACTTTATTGTTTATTTGATAAACTCACAGAACACAAGCATTACCGCAAGCATTGAAAAGTTTATAAGCGAGAACAAAACCATATAAGAAAGCTGCTTTCCGGGAGACCTTTTACCGTATTCACGGAAGGTGATAAGACTTGCAAGAGACGCTATCAACGTTCCCGCTCCTCCTATATTTACGCCCATGAGAAGCTCCTTATAATTGTCCACGAACTGACTGAGCAGTATGGCGGTCGGTACGTTACTGATGAACTGGCAGGAAAGCGCACTAACCAAAAGAGCATCTAAGCTGAGAAGTGAGGAGAAAAATTCCTGCACCGCAGGTATTCTTGCCATATTTCCCGAGAATACGAAAAACGCCGCAAAGGTAAGCAAAAGTCCGTAATCTGTCTTTTTCAATGCTTCCCTGTCGAGAACAAGAAGCGTTGGAACTATTATAAGCGGACCGAAATAATACGGAATGAATCTGAATGCAATAGAAACCGCAAATACAAACAAAACAAGATATACGACCAGGCGTCTCGGATCGCTTACGCGCTCCACTTTATCGTCTATCGTCACCTTTTCGTTTTTTATAAAGAAGCACATTCCCGTGATTATAGCGATCGCAACGATAAACGGAAGGAACATTATTTTCATAAAGTCCCACGTGGGAATGTTGAATGCAGTATATATGTAAAGGTTCTGCGGATTTCCGAAGGGGGTAAGCATTCCTCCGAGGTTTGCCGCAATATTCTGCATTATGAACGTGAACGCCATATCCTTCTTATCGTTCGTCTTTTCAAGAACGAAGTATCCCAAGGGAAGAAAGGTTATGAGCGCCATATCGTTTGCGATAAACATCGAGCCTATAAACGTAATGTAAACGAGAGCAAGTATCATATTTCGCCTCGTACCGAAAAAGAGTATTATCTTCTTCGCCATTACCGTAAATACACGTATATCGCCAAGTGCATTGACTACCGCAAGTACGCAGAACAGACAGGTAAGCGTTTTCATATCGAAATAGCTTGCATACTGCTCATCGGGCGGAACGAACAGCATCGTCACTGCTGCTGCGGCAAGAGCTATCACAAGAACAGCGTTGTTCAACAGTATTTTTTTAGCTTTCAACATACAATTTCTCCAACGAATTTTTAAACCACATTATTATACCATTTTCACCCCTTCCGTGTCAACAGATTTTGAAAATCATTTTCAAAAAATATTAACAAATAAACGTTGCATCTTTTCATAGGTTTTGTTATAATATATGGCGTCGTCGGTAACGGTTCGTTTGAACCGTTATCTATTTCTTTTTTAGGAGAAAAATCATGAACACCTTGATTCAACTGTACATTTACCTTCAGCATCCAAGCACCGTCTCTGCAATGTTCAAGCTCACGTTGGCTTTGATATTCGGAGCCGTTATAGGCATTGAGAGAGGAAAAAAAAGACGTCCCGCAGGCCTCAGAACGCATATGCTCGTTTGCCTTGGAGCTGCACTTACGATGGTCATAAGCCAATATTTAGTGACTCTCGGCCAAACCACGGACGTAAGCAGATTGGGAGCGCAGGTAATAAACGGTATAGGCTTCCTCGGTGCAGGCTCAATTATAGTTACCGGTCGCCTTGAGATCAAGGGATTGACTACTGCGGCGGGACTTTGGGCATCTGCGTGTATGGGACTTGCGATAGGCTCGGGCTTCTATTTCGGCGCACTTGTAGCATGCATCCTCATATTCGCAACCACCACGCTTCTCAGCAAGCTTGAAATAAAAATAATGTCGTCCGCAAGAAATATGAACCTCTACGTTGAATACACCGACACCTCCGCACTCGGAGAACTGATCGAAATAATGAAGAAACTTGACATACGTATATTCGATATAGAGCTTTCAAGAGGAAAAAGCCAGGAAATGATCCACTCTGCGGTATTTGACATCAAACTTCCCAAAAAGCTTCAACACGCAAAGGTCATGACCGTACTTGCGGAAATGCCGAAGGTAAAATCTGTGAAGGAGCTGTAATATGAATATGGAAAATATTATTAACTACCTTCGCGAGGTAAACGAGGTTTCCATCGTTCTTCGTCTCGCGCTCGCTGCACTGTGCGGAGGTCTCATAGGACTTGAAAGAGAGCATAAGCACCGTCCCGCAGGCTTCCGTACCCATATCCTTATATGCATCGGTGCCGCGCTTTCCACACTGATAAGCCAATTTCTGATATCAAATGCACTTACTCTGTTCGGATCAACGGCAGTCACCTGCGATCCCGCACGACTCGGTGCACAGGTAGTCGCCGGAATGGGATTTATCGGCGCAGGAACAATAATAGTAACAAAGAGAAGACAGGTAAAGGGTCTTACCACTGCCGCAGGTCTTTGGACCACCGCTATAATAGGTCTCAGCGCAGGTGCAGGCTTTTACGTTATAACACTTTACGCTACTCTCCTCCTCTTTTTGACCGAGATGCTCTTCTCAAAGCTTGAATGGGTATCCAATTCAACGGTAAGAAGCACTAATATCTATATAGAATACGACGCCATCGACCGAGTAAACGTAATACTCGACAAACTGAAAGAATTCAACGTTTCCGTAGGACATATGGAGCTATCCAAGGCTGCGGAAAACGGTGAATCGCACCCGTGCGCAATATTCGGTATTTATATCAACAGCAAAAAAGTACGCCGCGACGATCTTTTTAACGAGATCTCGCTGATACCCGGTGTACTGACCATAGAAGAGCTGTAAAACATCAATAAAAACAAATCGCTGCGGAGATCCGCAGCGATTTCTTTTTATTTATATTCCAATCAGGACTTGCCGTAACGGTGTGATATATTGATAGAACCTATACCGCCCTTGACCGAGACCGCGTTGATACCGTCAGCAACGCCGTTAAGGTCAGGTAAAACGGTTCCGGTATAGCTTACACTTCCGATTCCCTTTTCAACACATACGGCATACTCGCTCTCACTACCGCTAAGTGTTATATCCGAGTTTCCGACACCGAGCACAAGCTCGCTTCTTCCCATGAGTGCCGCAGTAAGATCCAAAGTTCCGACCCCCATTTCAAGATTAAGCGAATTGATGCTTCCGCCCTTTACGGTAACGTTTCCCGTGCCACCCACAATATGTGCGCTCACTGATGCGTTGATCTCTTCTATCTCAACGCTGCCCGCACCGAGATCAAGCTTAACGTTCTTTCCGTTCAAAGCGACAGAAGTAAGCTTGATCGCGCCGACAGAGATGGTTATATCCGCAAACACGGTGTTCTCGGGTACGTAAAGTACGATCTCCGCGTTCGTTTCGTTGATGCCGAGAGAAGCGTTCTTTACGTTGTTCTTGATATTTAAAACGCCGTCCTTTTCAAGCACCGTAAGATCTTTCAAATTACTCTCAACGTAAAATTCCTCGCCGTGCTTTATCGTAACAGCCGCCGCATTGACGGATATATTGAGCGAATGAACGTTTCCGATAAGGCTATAGCCCTCGGTGTGATCCAATACCACGTTGTCGTTGCCGCAGGACACCGTGCAGAGCACAAGCGCAAGCACGAGCAATAAAACAGTACACGCCTTCACTGATACGCCTCCGAATTACTGCTTATCGCAAAGCTCACAAAATTCATCTATGAGCTTCTTGTAGGTCTCAAGTCCCTGTCTCCAGAAATCAGGTCTCGTCACGTCATATCCGACAAGAGATACCGCGTCCTCGATCGTCATTACGGTAGTAGCGCGGAGGAAGCTCTTGTACTTTTCCTCAAACGCCGCCTTGTCCTGCTCGTACACCGCATAGAGGCCGGTGGAGAGCAATCCGCCGAAAGCATACGGGAAGTTATAGAAGGAACGTCCCGCAGAATAGTAATGGCTCTTGCATACCCACATATAAGGATGGAGAATATCGTTATCAAGTCCGTCTCCGTATGCTTCCTTCTGTGCGTCGAGCATAGTCCGGCAAAGCTTGTCTGCGGAAACGAATCCGCTCTGACAAAGCTCAAACACCTTGCTCTCAAACGTGTATCTTGAGTATATATCACACATTATCTGAGTCGTATCCGAGAGGTAGCTCTGAAGGAGATAGAGTCTTTCCTCGTCCGTAGCATTCTTGAGTGCATGGTTGAGAAGGTAGGTCTCGTTGAAGGTAGACGCCGTCTCTGCAAGGGGCATCGGGAAGCCGCGTCTGTTGAGAGGCTCGCTTTCTCTGAGCACGAGATTGTGGAACGCGTGGCCGAGCTCGTGAGCAAGTGTGCCTACCGCACTGAAACTTCCGTCAAAGTTTGTGAGTATTCGGCTCTCACCGAGGCAATCCGCACAAGAACAGAATGCACCGCCGGACTTTCCGTCTCTCGGATAAAAGTCGATCCATCTGTTTTCAAATGCAGACTTCATCATGTTATACATATCGTCGGAAAAGCTCTTGAAGGCGTCCGTAAGATACTCGCCCGCACTCTCGGGAGTAAATTCAGCGTCAAAACTACCTACCGGTGCAAAGAGATCGTACCACGGGAGAGAGCCCTCGTATCCGAGATACTTCGCCTTTGCCTTGAGGTATCTGTGGAAATGAGGAAGGTATTTCTTCATTTCGCCGAGCATAGCGTCAAGAGTTTCCTTAGTCATATTCTGACCGTCGAGAGTTGCATCAAGTGCGGAGGAATATCCGCGCTTCTTTGCCATCTGTGTAGCCTGTATCTTTATGTTATTTATAGCAAATGCCATAGGCTGCTCTATCTTCGGATAAGCCGCAAGCTCAGCCTCGTAAGCAGCCTTTCTTACGTTTTTATCCGGGCTGTACGCAAGGTTTCTTACCTGCGAAAGGGTTATCTTCTCTCCGTTGTAATCTACTGCAAGAGAGGACGTAAGAGAGGATGCCATAGTAGACCAAGCCGAGCCGGACGTAACGTCCATGAGTGAAAACATATCCTCTGCGTCGTCGGAAAGATAGTGTCTTGACTTTTTCTTAAGATTGTCAAGCATAAACGAATATTCCTCAAAAAGCTTTGCATACTTGCTTGCCTTGTCCGAATAGTCGGCTGCCGCAAGAAGTTTCTGCGCCTTTTTCATAATGGGGTTAACGGATGCATACTTTCTCGCAACCATTGAGTGAGCATTCATATTTGCGGGGTCGTTTGAGTTGTCTGAAAGATTAAGACTCGTATAAAGGAAGATGCGTCCCACTACAGAGTTGAGCATCTCCATAGTCGCGATTATTTCCGCACATTCGCTGTCACGCGGAGGCTGTGATACCTCTTTTGTAAGAAGGTCAAGCTTCTTTACGGTCTCCTCCATTCTGCTTATATCGTTTTTGAACTCGTCACACTCAAAAGAAGTGTATATTCTATCAAGATCCCAAGTATAATTCATTTTCTTCACCTCCGTGATTGATAGGTATATTATATAATAAATCCTCACTTTTGTCAAGAGGTAAAGACGTTTTATCATTATTGACAAAGGCCGAGTTTTGTGGTATAATCATCTCATAAACTTGAGGGAGAAAAAAATGAACGTCATAATTATAACGGGTATGCCCGCTTCGGGTAAATCCAACGTGGCCAAAAGAATAGGTGAGGCTTTTTCCTATCCTATTCTTGAGAAGGACGCGTTGAAGGAGGAAATATTCGATACAATCGGATTTTCGAGCTACGCAGAAAAAAGAAAGACCGACCACGCGGCAAACGCCGTCCTTTTAAGATGTGCGGAGTCCCTTCTCTCCTGCGGATGCTCGTTGATACTCGACAACAATTTTGATACTATCTCGGCAAAAAGACTTAACGATCTGCTTGAGCGGTACGACTGCAACTGCGTAACAATCTTCCTCGGCGGAGACAACGACGTTTTCTTTGTCCGCTATAACGAGAGAGACAGATATCACCGAAGACACCTCGGTCACATCGTACAGGATAGATACCCTCTTCTCCCGGGAGACTCACCCGACCACGAGATGACCCGCGAAGAATTCAGAGAAAAATTCGAATCGCGTGGAATGGGACAGTTTTCCTGCAAAGGCGAGCGGATAGAGATCGACGCAACGGACATCTCGAAAATAGACGTAGATTCACTTATATCAAAGATATCTTCAATATTTAACATCGGAACGGAGAAAACGTTATGAACAGCTATTCTTATAAATACGACGTTGCGGTAATCGGCGGTGGTCCTTCAGGATTGGCAACTGCTATAACCACGGCAAGAAGAGGCAAAAAGGTAATAATACTTGAAAAGAACGGTTACCTCGGAGGAAATATGACTCTCGGTCTTCCCCTCCTCGGCTTCCTTGACGAGCACGGCAAGCCGTGTATCGCAGGCTTTGGCGAAGAATTCCTTAACCGCCTTATAGAAAGAAACGCCGGCTATTATCACAGATTTTGTCCGAAGCACAATTCGGTATCCAACATCAACGGAGAAGAGGTAAAGTTCCTCGCGCTTGATATGTGTAACGAAGCGGGAGTAGACGTTCTTCTACACCTTGAAGCACATCACGTAGAGCTTGACGAAAACAAAATAAAGAGCGTGACGATGTTCGGAAAATGCAATGAGGTAACGGTAAGCGCAGATATATTCGTTGACTGTACGGGAGACGGCGACCTCGCATATCTCGCAGGATGCTCGTACGATAAGGGGCGCGGAAGTAACAAGGAGCTTATGCCTCCTACGGTAATGTTTACTCTTGAGGGCGTAGACGATACGAAGCTCTTTGATCACGTAGCAAAGCATCCTGACGAAATGATACCCTCCTGCTCTACCATAGACACGAAGCCCGGATATGACGCAGACTACTTCCGCGCTGATCCCAACTACGTATTCGTAGGTATGACACAGCTCTTCACCCGCCTCCGTGCCGAGGGAAAATGCCCGGTAGAGCGCGGAAATATGATAATTATCAACGGACTTCATAAGGGTGAGGTATATGTAAACACCACCCGTCTTCTCCACGTTGACGGAACCGATGTTCTAGATCTCACACGCGGCGAGATAGAGGGCCACCTCCAGGCAAGAAAGCTTGTCGACACCTTCAGAGAATACGTTCCCGGATTTGAAAACTGCTATATATCCTCGGTAGCTCCCAATATGGGAATACGCGAAACGAGAAGATTCAAGGGCTTAAAGACAGTAACCGGAGAGCAGGCGCTCGCAGGCTACGCACCCGAGGATTCTATCTGCCTTTCGGGATACAAGATAGATATCCACAACGACCGCACCAGCGCTACCCTCTTCAAGACTGTAGATAAGCCCTTCGGAATTCCTTACGGCTCCCTCGTAAGCGCGGAGATAGACAACCTTATGTTTGCCGGAAGATGCGCATCGGTAGACGAGAGCGTTGTCGGCTCCACCCGTGTAATGCCTTGCTGTATGGCTATGGGTCAGGCCGCGGGAATAGGCGCAGCTCTTGCATTGGAGAGATCCATCACACCTGCCGACGTTCCCACGGATGACGTAAGAGCGATACTCCTTGAGCAGAACGCAATCCTTTCACAATCCGAATAAAATAAAAACAAGACCGACGGAGAGCACTCTCCGTCGGTCTTGTTTTGGCTTATATAAGCCTTTGTTTATCGTATGTAAGATCAATAATTCTCGGACTTGATCTCGAAGAATGCCTTCGGATGACGGCAAACGGGGCAAAGCTCAAGAGCCTTCTTACCAACAACGATGTGTCCGCAGTTTCTGCACTGCCATACCATATCTCCGTCTCTGGAGAATACAAGCTCACCCTCAACATTAGCGAGAAGCTTGCGGTATCTTGCCTCGTGCTCCTTCTCAATAGCAGCTACCGCTCTGAAAAGGTATGCTATCTGCTTGAAGCCCTCTTCGTCAGCTTCCTTAGCAAATGTGTCGTACATATCTGTCCACTCGTAGAAGTCGGAGGCCAAGCGGTCTTAGGAAGACAAGTGTTAACTACAACTCCTTG
>JAZSLE010000135.1:0-8212 GCA_045535215.1 Eubacteriales bacterium | reverse complement strand
ATATAATACATAGGAGCTATGAATAAAGAGCTCGCTATGAGAAACGAGAGAATATCCATGCTCATCAAAAAACAGCTTTGATCATGGAGAAAAAGGCAAACGCGGTGTTGACATCTTATGACCTGACCAATGCGCAGTTCGGAATTTTGATGTTGCTAAGGAAAATATTGAGTAATTCTATGGAAAAGAATGAGGGTGAGAAGTATTGTTCGAGGAAAAGAATGTAAGCACACTGTTGAGAGATTACAAGGCGGAGATCATACAGCTTGTTCAAAGTAATTTATCTCCGTCCGATATACCGGAAGCACTTCTTGATTATCACGAAAACGATATTGCCGCTGCTCTTGCCGACCTAGAAGCGGAGGAGAGGCAAAGGGTTTGCGAGGCGATCGACGTTGACACGCTGGCCGGTGTATTGGAATACGCGGACGATCTGAGTATCTATCTTTCCGGGCTGAGTATGACCAAAAAGGTAGAAGTGCTTTCGCGTACCGAAGCTGCCACGGCGGTTGCGTATTTGGAAACGCTTGGAAAAAAAGAATTCAATACCATTATTACAATGATGCCGGAGGAAGCAAGAAAGCAAATCACCTTGCTTACCTCGTTTGATAAGGATGAGATCGGAAGCAGAATGTCTACCGATTACATTTCGATCCGTCGCGGACTTGGTGTAAAGGGCGCTATGAACGAGCTGGTTGTCCAAGCTGCCGATATAGATAACGTGTCAACGATTTACGTAGTGGATGACAAAAATACCTTTGTCGGCGCGATCGATCTTAAGGATTTGATCAGAGCAAGGGCGGGAATGCCGCTTGAAGAGATCATTATGACCTCTTACCCATACGTTTATGCGAAGGAACTGATTGATGACAGTATTGAACGTCTGAAAGGTTATTCAGAGGATTCAATTCCGGTGTTGGATGGCGGAAATAAGCTGAGAGGTGTTCTCACAGCGCAGGAGCTTGCCGAGATCGTTGAATATGAGATCGGAGACGACTATGCGAAGCTCGGAGGCTTGACATCAGAGGAGGACGCGAAGGAGCCGCTGCATAAAAGCATCGGAAAACGCTTGCCGTGGCTGATCATCTTGTTTGGATTAGGTCTTGTCGTATCCGGTGTTGTGGGCGTTTTTGATGGCGTGGTTGCCGATTTGCCCTTGCTTGTGTCATTCCAGTCCTTGATCTTGGGTATGGCGGGAAACGTAGGAACGCAATCGCTTGCCGTAACCATTCGTTCTCTTATGGATGATGAGCTATCGGGAAAGCAGAAGTTTTATTTGATTATTAAAGAAGCAAAAGTAGGACTGTGCAACGGATTGATTCTCGGAATACTTTCCTTCACCTTGATAGGGGCTTACTTACTCCTTATAAAAGGAGAGACATCAGCACTCTCGTTTTCCGTTTCTTCCTGTACCGGAGTAGCGTTGACGGTATCTATGCTCTTATCAAGCATTTTCGGTACGACCATACCGATCCTTTTCAAAAAGATGAAGATCGATCCCGCAGTAGCTTCGGGACCGTTTATCACGACGATCAACGACTTGGTTGCGGTCGTTACCTACTACGGACTCGCTTGGCTTTTGTTGATTTGTTGGTTATAAAACACGAGATAATCGCATTGCAAGCAATTATATAAAGAAGAGGCAATATAACATCAAAGCTTGAACGCCTCGGACTCGACTGAAATGTGAATGTCTTGCCGTCGAAATCCCGAAAATTCGATTAAAATTATACCTTATAAAACAGATGCAAATATTTACGCGTTAGAGCAAACGCCGGAACCGTTCCCCGAACATCAAAATAAAATCAATGAAATCCATTCCATGTAGATGCCGAAAAATACGGTTGATTTTGGAACGATTCAAAGAATCTTTAAACTCATAGACCAAAAGGTTGAGCAAAAATAATCCCATAGGAGACACTCACATGAAAAAGATAAAAAGCGTTATGCTGTATACGTTGCTCTATTCCCTGCTTACGCTCTTAAACTTTGTTCCGCTTATAATATTCAAGGACAGTGCTAAAATATCGGTCTACTCTATACCGTCGGTGCTCGTACTCATTGCGGTGTCCATAACTGCCGTAATATCGTATTTTCTGAGGCATCAAGACAATTATCTCGTGTACAGAAGGCACCGCTCGATCTTTTCGGGAGAACGGGACTACACCTACAGCGAGGAGTACGAAAGGCGTTTTCGTCTTATGTTAGTCATATACTGCATACCGATACCGTTTTATCTGCCGGTGATATTCTTTGCGAGAAGCTATATGCACTCGCTTTGGTCTCTTTTACTCTATGCTATTCCGCAGATAGCTTTTATGGTAATGGAGATATGCGACACCGTCAAGGACGTAAAGGATGCCAAAATGAAACGCCTTGATGAGAAACGAGAAAGGCGCGAGCAAGAGATGCGAGAGGAACTCGGCAGGTGGAAATGATCTGAAATGAATAACGACCGCACCTTATTACGAGGTACGGTCGTCTTTTTATTATTCATTAAAACGGCTCTTATATTCCGCTCGGTATTTCATAGGTGAGACAGAATATGATCTTTTGAACATTCTGCTGAAGTAGAGCGGGTCGGGGATACCCACAAGGTCCGCTATCTCGGATACGGTGAGGTCGGACGAGTGAAGATACTCTGCGGCAAGAGAAAGTCTATAGCGACTCACGTAAGCCATCGGAGAAAGTCCGAACGCCTTTTTGAATACCGAGTAAAAATTGGACGGCGACATATGGATATGTGAGGCGAGATCGGAGACCGTGATCCTTTTCGTTCGGTTTTCGGATATATAAGACAGCGTCTCCTGCATTGCCTCCTGGTGGGGCAGCTCCCTTGGGGAAGATATCGAGAAAAGAAGCTTAAGTATCCTATAATAGCATTCATATTCGGAGAACGCATCGGTTGAAGCAAAAAGCTCGTCAAACACTTCGTTCATTTGGCTTCGTGCGGGCTCTTCAAGTGTAACGGGGAGGTCGTACAAAAGGTCAAATCGGTACGCGTCGTTTATAAGAAGGTCGAAAAACACCCATCTGCATCTCATAACTCCGCTTTTTTTATCCAAGTGGTGCACTATCGTCTGCTGAACGCCCGAGGGAGCGACAAAAAAGCCTCCACCACCCGTTTTTTGCATCTCTCCGCTTCCGAGCGCAATGTCATAGCTTCCCTCCTCCGACTGAACAACGGATATCCAAGGGAGTATTTTCACGTGCTTAACGTTCTCGTTGTCCGTCGCTATAAATGATTGCCTTTTCATATATTTAAAATCTATCTTTTCTATATTCAAAATCATCACCTCAGTAGTATTATACATAATTTTTGTAGGATAGTCAATAGATTTTCGTAGTTTTTTATTGTAAAATATTATTTGGAGGTGATATTATGGAATTTTACACACAAAACGGCTACAAGAGGCCTGTTCGCTTGTCGGAAGAAACGCGAGCATTCGCGTACGACTCTCTGAACAGAAAATACGGTCTTGATACACTGTCTGTAAGATGCGTATCACTTGACGACGTAGAAAGCTTTGACTCATTGAGTAAGATAGAGCAGTACGATATTGCTATTCAGAGAATAGCGAGCGATGCTCCCATACGTATATGCGAGGGAGAAAAGCTGAGCGGCGCCGCTACGTTAGGTTCTGCGATATTTCACGCCGTACCCGCAAAATACAACGAAGAACATGTTTTTTCAAGCGTAAGCCACTTAACGGTGAATTTTGAATTCGTACTTAAGCATGGAATTAACGGGATACGACGCAAGGCGGAGGAATCATACGAAAAACACCGCGGAACCGAAAACGAAGCATTTATAAAGAGCTGTCTCAACTGCCTTGATGCGTTTTCGGTATGGCACAATAGATATATTGACGCGCTTTCAAAAATGCCCGAGATGAGCGCAAACTTGAATAATCTGCGCCGTGTACCGTTTGAGGCCGCAACAAGCTTTTACGAGGCGGTACAAAGCATATGGTTCACTTTCGCGTTTCTCCGTCTTTGCGGAAACTGGCCGGGTATCGGCAGAATAGACTATCTTCTCGGCGATTATCTGAAAAAGGACCTTGCAAGCAATGTGCTTTCACTTGATGAGGCGCGTGAGATACTCGCCCACTTTTTCATAAAGGGGTGTGAATGGATAAACGGAAAATACATTGGAAGCGGAGATGCACAGCATTATCAGAACATTGTTCTCGCGGGCATTGACGAGGACGGCAACGAGGTAACGAACGCGGTTTCCTATCTTGTTCTTGACGTTCTTGAAGAGCTTGGAATAAGCGACTTCCCTACCACCGTGCGAGTAAACAAAAACACCGACGAAGCGTTTCTTCGCCGCGTTGCAGAGGTAATGCGATTAGGAGGAGGAATTCTCGCGGTATATAACGAGGATACTGTTCTAAAGGCATTGGAAAAGGACGGATACGACATTCGGGACGCGCGTAAATTTGCAAACGACGGATGTTGGGAGGTGCAAATTCCCGGCAAGACGTTCTTTATATACAAGCCGTTTGACTCATTGAAGATCCTTCAGCAAACCACGTTAAAAAGCTACAGCACGAACGTTGATTTTGCAAGCTTTGAGGCTCTGTACCGGGCATTCATCTCAGACCTTTCCAACTATGTTAAGGATGTTGTAATATATAAAGCCGAAAAGAATAATCTTGATCGGTACGACGAGCGTACAAAGACTTGGAAGTGGAGAGAGCATACTCCCTGCACGGTGGTTTCACTTTTTGAAGAGGGTTGTATAGAAAAAGGCTTATCATATTTTGAGGGGGGGCCTGTCTATAACATCATTTCTCCCCATATCGGCGGACTTGCGGATACGGTAAACTCTCTATACGCTATCAAAAAGCTTGTTTTTGATGACAAAAGGGTTTCTTTTGCAGAGCTTATGCAGATCCTCAAAGGCAACTGGGAAGGAAACGAGCCTCTTCGCAGATACGCGTCAAGCCACTACCGCTATTACGGAAACGACAACGACGAGGTAGACGATATCGCGGCGCGTTTGCTTTCGGATTTTGCCGACGTCGGAATCTCTTATGACGGAAAAGGCGGTTACAAATTCCCTGCCGGTGTCAGCACCTTCGGACGCCAGCTTGAGTGGGCGTGCAATCGCTTGGCTTCCCCTCACGGAAGAATGGCGGGAGAGGTGCTTGCGGCAAACTGCTCCCCTACGCCGAACAGTGACCGAGAGGGCGCGACGGCAATCATTCGTTCCTACTGCAAGGCTGATCTTTCAAAGCTTGCAACGGGGGCGGCGCTTGATATAAAACTTTTACCGTCAGCTGTAGAGGGAGAGGATGGGGTACAGGCTCTCGTCGGCCTTATCCGCGGATTTGTAACGCTCGGAGGATTCTTTATGCAGCCGGATATAGTAGATGCTTCTCTTCTTCGCGAGGCGCAGGAGCACCCCGAAAGCTATCAGACCCTTTCGGTACGCGTTTCCGGATGGAATGCGCGCTTCGTTACGTTAAGCAAAGAATGGCAGGATATGGTAATAGAACAAAATGAACACCGATAATAATTTTCTCACAGTAAGTGAAATACAGCGCTTTTGTATGCACGACGGTCCCGGAATACGCACGACTGTATTTTTGAAGGGCTGTCCGCTCAGATGCGCCTGGTGTCACAATCCCGAAACACAAATGGCGGAAAGCGAGCTTCTCTTTTACGATAGCAAGTGCATTTTTTGCGGTGCTTGCGTGACATGTCCCTCTTCGGTGCATGCTGTCGGCGATACACACACTATAGACCGCGACAAATGTATGGCTTGCGGCGCGTGTGTTGAAGAATGCCCGACGGGTGCGATTGAGATTTGCGGAACAAAATACAGCATCGACGCGATTCTATCAATACTGCTTCGCGACAGTGCGTTTTATACCGAAAACGGAGGAGTTACTCTCTCGGGCGGTGAACCGCTAATACACAAAGAGGCGGCGGTAGGTCTTTTAAAGGCGTGCAAGGAAGCGGGGCTTTCCACTGCGGTCGAGACCTGCGGATACGTTGATGCGGAAACCGTCAAGGCGGCAATACCGTATACCGATCTCTTTTTGTGGGACGTGAAAGATACAGATCCCGAAAGGCACAAAAAACACACTGGGGTATCTAACGAAAGGATACTTAAAAATCTGATCTTAGCCGACAGTCTCGGCGCTAAAACGAGACTCCGTTGTATATTGGTAAACGGTGTTAATACCGATAAAAAGCACTACGAGGAGTTAGCACGGCTCGTAAATTCGCTTTCTCTTTGCGAAGGTATTGAACTTATATCCTACCATGCATACGGAGGCACAAAGGCGGTCTTTATAGGTAAAACCGACAACGGAAGGCGCGAATGGATACCTACCGACGCGCAAATGTCTGAAGCCCGAGAGATTATACGAGGTCATGGGGCCAAGGTGATCTGACGTTACAAGCGCGCGGAATTTTTGTAAAAGTACTTGACAACATATCTGCGTTGTGATATGATATAGTCAACAGATCATACGCGATCAAGCTCAATACCGTCTTTGGCATAAAAGAAAGGAATATGTTATGGAAAATATCAAAATAGGTGTTTTCGGTGCGGGACGCGGCTCCGCACTTGCGAATAACTTCAAGCTTCTTGGATGCGATATAGTGGCTTTATGCGATTCGCATATAGAAAGAACTGCTAAAGCTGCAGAAAAGCTTGGAGGCAACGTTGCGCTTTATAATGATTTTGATAAATTCATCGCGCACGGAGTGGATGCCGTCATACTCGCAAACTGCTTCCACGAGCACACACCGTTTGCCGTTAAGTGTCTTGAAAAGGGCATACACGTTTTTTGCGAATGCGTAAGCAACGGAACTATGGCAGAGGGAGTTGAGCTTATAAGAGCCGCTGAAAAGAGTAATGCCGTATTTATGCTTGCCGAGAACTACCCTCAGATGAAGTTCAACCGCGAAATCAAGCGCATTTGCGACGCCGGAACTCTCGGAAAGATCCTCTATGCCGAGGGAGAATACAATCATCCCGTAGCGGGAACTGATGCCAAATTCTTCAAGGAGTACATATATTCAAGACAGCATTGGCGCAATTTCTTACCGAGAACCTATTATATAACCCATTCGTTAGCCCCCATAATGGCGGCTACCGGTGCGACTCCGAAGAAGGTTACGGCATTTGCAGTATTCGCTCCCTACGAGGATGAATGCACGGCAAAGTTTAACGCAGACCGCGCGGCAATAATAACCACACAAAACGACGACGGCTCTGTTTTCAAGGTAACGGGATGCGCCGCGTTCGGTGCGCACGGAAACTCTTACAGAGTATGCGGAACAGAGGGACAGATAGAAAATCTTCGCGGTATGAAGAACACCGTTATGCTCAGATACAACTCGTGGTCGATTCCCGAGGGTATGGAGGAGAACAACTGCTACGAACCCGAATGGAACGACAAGGACGAAGAGCTTATAATCCGAAGCGGTCACGGGGGCGGAGACTTCCTTATCTCTCGCATGTTCCTTGACTGCATAAAGGAAAAGAAGCAGCCTTGCTTCCCATACGACGTACATTCCGCTGTTGCAATGTCATCTGTTGCTATCCTCTCGCACCGTTCTATGCTTGAGGGAGGAGTACCGTACGACATCCCCGATTTTCATAACGAGGAATGCAGAAAGCAGTACGAAAACGACACGCTCTCTCCCTTCTACGGAGCGGACGGAAGCGAGCCCACGATTCCCTGCTGCTCGCATCCCGACTACAGACCTACGGAAGAGCAGCTCAAGGGATTTGATGAGCTGATCAAGAATTGACGTAATATAAACACCCGCCTGCACAAAATGCGATGGCGGGTGTTTTTTTAATGTGGTAGACGCCGTAAATCCCAGTCACGTCGCTCAAACCAAATAAAGCCGAAAATAATCCGTTTTCGGTTTTGTTTTTTACTTTTTTAGAAGTGAATATGGCGTGTGGCCACTGAAAGCGGCTTCGACCACATATTAACCCCTAGATACTGACTAAATTTGCATAAAGGCTCTGACGAGGGACTTTTCGCCGAGCCTTTTATTAAACATCATTGTAGATAAATCAATAAAATGATACTGCTTTTTCTCTGTTTGTTAATCTCTTTGGGCGAAAAACGGCAATATTTTATAAAAATATTAGGTTGAAAAGCAAAGGCACTTCAATAGAAGTTGTTTAAGGAAATACCTATTGCAGAAAACGTCCGCGGTGAAGTCGGAGGCCAAG
>JAZSLE010000001.1:0-3236 GCA_045535215.1 Eubacteriales bacterium | reverse complement strand
CTTCAGGGTGCAGGTAAGACGACTCATGCGGCAAAGCTTGCATCTATGTATAAGAAACAAGGAAAGCGCCCGCTTCTCGTTGCCTGCGATATATATCGTCCCGCAGCTATCAAGCAGCTTGAGGTTTTGGGAGAGCAGCTTGATATTCCCGTATTCACTCTCGGAGATAAGACTTCTCCGGTAGCTATTGCTTCGCAGGCGTGCAAGCTTGCTGAGACAAAGGGATACGATATGGTATTCGTTGATACGGCAGGACGTCTTCACATAGACGAAGAGCTTATGGGTGAGCTTCAGAGCATCAAGGAAGCGGTGTCTCCTACGGAGATACTTCTCACGATCGATGCAATGATAGGTCAGGATGCGGTAAACGTTGCATCACACTTCAACGATCTTCTCGATATTACAGGCGTCATCCTCACAAAGCTTGACGGTGACACAAGAGGCGGAGCCGCTCTTTCGGTAAGATACGTTACCGGAAAGCCGATCAAATTTATCGGTACGGGGGAAAAGCTTGACAACATCGAGCCCTTCTACCCCGACAGAATGGCAAGCAGAATACTCGGTATGGGAGATATCCTCTCGCTTATCGAAAAGGCTGAGCAGGCGTATGACGAAAAGAAGGCTCTTGAGCTTGAACAGAAGATACGCAAGCAGCAGTTCACTCTTGACGATTATCTTGATCAGTTCGCACAGCTTCGCAACATGGGTGATCTCAATCAGATCGCGTCAATGATCCCCGGAGTAAAGCCCGGAGCATTGAAGGATGCGCAGATAGATGAAAAGGCAATGGGGCGCACGGAGGCTATAATTAAATCTATGACTCTCGCAGAAAAGACCGATCCTTCCATAATAAACGCATCCAGAAAGCGCCGTATCGCTAACGGAAGCGGAACCACCGTTGAAGAGGTAAACAAGGTGCTGAAGCAGTTCGATCAGATACAGAAGCTCATGAAGCAGTTTACAAAGCCCGGCAAGAAGGGCGGAATGTTTGGAAAAAGGGGTCTTCCCTTTTAAGGATGTTTAAATTCCAATAGGATTTAAAATAAAATACAATTAATTTAATTTCATTTTTTGGAGGAAATAAAAATGGCAGTAAAAATCAGACTTAGAAGAATGGGCGCAAAGAAGGCTCCCTTTTACCGTGTAGTTGTTGCAGACAGCCACTCTCCCCGTGACGGAAGATTCATCGAAGAGATCGGCTACTACAATCCCCTTACAGAGCCCGCTGACATCAAGATAGATGCTGAGAAGGCTAAGAAGTGGATCAGCAACGGTGCACAGCCTACAGAGACAGTTAAGGTTCTTCTCAAGAAGAGCGGTATCGAAGGCTGATATAAGTACCTTAAGAAAGGCAAATCAAATAATGGATTTACAGAAGTTGATCGTTGACATAGCAAAAGCTATCGTAGACAAACCTGAGTATGTAAACGTCTCTGTCAATGAAGACGAATCATCCATAGTGTACGTTCTTACAGTACATCAGGATGATATGGGTCTCGTAATCGGCAAGCACGGTAAAATAGCAAAGGCTATCCGTTCTGTAGTAAAAGCTGCAGCATTCAACTCACAGAAAAAGGTTACCGTAGACATAAGATAATTTACCGATCATAATTGATTGACAGATCTCTTTGGCCAACGGCAATCAGGTTTTTAACGAGGCATTCCATTTTGCCTCGTTTTTTTTAGAATATGGAGGAAGCTTATGAGCAAATATATAATGTCACTTGACCAAGGTACGACAGGTTCAAGATGTATCATTTTTGATATAGAAGGAAACACGGTGATTTCGGATGCCTCGGAATATCCTCTTTACTACCCCGCAGACGGTTGGGTAGAGCAGAAAGCAGAAGACATATGGGAGTCACAGCTTAAGGTGGCGAAAAACGCACTTAAAAAGGGAAACATTTCCGCAGAGGATATCGTTTCCATCGGTATAACCAATCAGCGCGAAACGACTATAGTTTGGGAAAAGGCTACCGGTAAGCCTATCTGCAAGGCAATCGTTTGGCAGTGCAGAAGAACCGCGGCATACTGTGACAAGCTCAAGCAGGACGGATATGCCGATTTTATAAGATCCAAAACAGGCCTTTTGATAGACGCGTATTTCTCGGCTACCAAGCTGAAGTGGATACTTGATAACGTTGCCGGTGCAAGAGAAAGAGCTGAAAAGGGCGAGCTTCTCTTCGGAACGGTCGACACGTGGCTTATATATAATTTGTCCGGCGGTAAAACTCACGCGACCGATCCTTCAAATGCATCAAGAACAATGCTGTTCAACATAAACACCTGTACGTGGGACGATGAACTTCTCAAGTTCTTTGATATTCCCCGTCTAATGCTTCCCGAGGTATCCTTCTCAGGAGGAAATATAGGAATTTGCGACCCGTCTATATTCGGTAAGGAGATACCGATATGCGGAAACGCGGGCGACCAGCAGGCTTCTTTGTTCGGCCAGATGTGCCACAAGGCAGGTGACGTAAAGAACACTTACGGTACCGGCGGATTTATGCTTATGAACACAGGAAGCAAGCCTATCTTCAGCACAAACGGTCTTCTCTCCTCTGTCGCATGGGCAATAGACGGAATGCCCGTAAATTACGTTCTTGAGGGCTCTGCATTTATTTGCGGTGCCGCGGTACAGTGGTTGCGTGACGGTCTGAAAATAATAAGCGTTCCTGCAGAAAGCGAGGATCTCGCGTCAGAGGTCGAGGATTCGGGCGGAGTATACTTTGTTCCCGCATTTGTTGGACTCGGAGCACCACATTGGGATCCGTATGCACGTGCATCCTTCCACGGAATCACAAGAGCGACCACACGCGCTCATATAACAAGAGCTGTGCTTGACGCTATCACGTATCAGACGACCGACATTCTTGAGCTTATGCAAAAGGAATCAGGCCTTCCCATCCGCTCTCTCAGAGTAGACGGCGGAGCATCCGCAAACAATCTTCTTATGCAGCTTCAGGCAGACAACGCAAACGTACTTATACAGCGTCCCGATTGCGTTGAGATAACCGCGCTCGGTGCTGCTCTGCTTGCAGGTCTCGGCGCAGGCGTATATTCGAGCCCCGACGATCTTAAGACGGTTGCGGGAAGATTCACAGTATTCAATCCAAAGGCAAACAACGTTGACAGAGATCTTAGAGTCGCAAAATGGCACAGAGCCGTTGAACGCTCAAAGAACTGGGATATTTAAAAGACATAAAGAGCCCGCGGCACGATCAAATGATCGTGCC
>JAZSLE010000175.1:0-4282 GCA_045535215.1 Eubacteriales bacterium | reverse complement strand
ATTCAGGTTTTCCTTACCAAAGACACAGTTTGTGCTCGTTTCGTGAAGTGCACACTTATCACAAGCCGAACATTTGAAATACAATTCAACAAGCCTTTCTTTGTTGGTCATAACCCGGCATCGCCTAGTATAATACTTGCTTTCGCTGATCCATTGCCTATTATTATATCATTTTTCTTCATATCAGTCAAGTATATTTCATAATTTTACACGCAGTTAATATCAAGGTCATTCAACTCAGCGGTGCTTGCGGAGCAAGTTATTTTTTGGATTTCTATTGACAAGAACGGTCGTCTTTGTTATAATATAAATCAAGCCAAGTAATCAAATATAATTGTAATACGGAGTCGGATATGAAAAAAATATTGGCCGTTGACGGCAACAGCATAATAAACAGAGCCTTCTACGGAATTCGCCTTTTGGACAATGGTAAGGGACTTTACACAAACGCCGTATACGGAGCGGTGACCATGCTTCAAAAGGTAATGGATACCGTTTCTCCCGACTACTGCGTTGCGGCATTCGACCTTTCCGCCCCCACCTTTAGACACAAAATGTTCGCACAGTACAAGGCAGGACGCCATAAAATGCCTGAGGAGCTTGCTATGCAGTTTCCGTATGCCAAGCAAGTGATAAAGGCTATGGGATTTCACATAATAGAAAAAGAGGGCTACGAGGCGGACGATATTCTCGGCACCGTATCTCTTATCGGCGACGAAAACGGATACGAGACCTACGTTTATACCGGAGACAGAGATTCTCTCCAGCTCATATCCGATAATACTCGCGTTCTTTTGGCGAAAACGAATGACACCGTGCTTACAGATAACGAGAAGCTTTACGAGATGTATTCGGTACACGCCGACAAATTCGTCGACCTCAAGGCACTTATGGGAGACTCGTCCGACAACATTCCCGGAGTTGCGGGAATCGGCGAGAAGACCGCGGCGAAGCTTATAGCACAGTTCGGATCTCTTGACGGACTTTATGACAATTATCTTAACTCAAAGCTTACGGATAACGTAAAGAACAAGCTCACCGCAGGAAAGGACAATGCCTTTCTCTCGCGTACGCTTGCAAAGATAAACAGACAGGTACCTATCGATCAGTCTCTTCCCGACCTTGAATATCACGGAATGGACAAAAGCGAGGCTCTCCGTCTTTTCAAGGAGCTCGGATTCACAAAGTTTATAGAGAGATACGAGCTGACGGAAGCCGACGACAAGGAAAACACAGATGCTCACGCAGAAAAAAAGGACTACGCCCGTCTCTCTCTTACAGATGCCGCTAAAAGCAAGGAATACTCAGTATCCTTGTCGAATGACGGAATGTTTTTTGCGTTTGACGGTGACTGTCTGTATTCATCCGACGACAGTGACACAATACAGGAATTTCTCAAAGCATCCTCTGTTGCGTGCGCAGATTCAAAGGAGCTTTATCACAAATTAAGACGAATCGGAGTAAACTTTTCCGATGCAGCTTTTGATTGCATGCTTTGTGCATACGTCATAGATTCCAACACAGAATACGACGCAAAGAAAACTCTATCGCTCTTCTCCGAGAAGGAGGACGAAATAGAGGCAATATCGGTATATTACGCCCTTTCTCCGTTAAAGAGCAAGCTTGCGGAGATAAGTGGTGAAAAGCTGCTTTACGATATTGAGATACCCTTGGCAAAGATCCTCTTTGAAATGGAAACGGCAGGATTTTTGATAGACACCGAGGGCCTCAAGAACTACGGAAGCACGCTTACCTTCAATCTGGAAATAATAGAAAATCAGATATACGAATACGCGGGAAAGGTATTTAACGTAAACTCACCGAAGCAGCTTGGAGAGGTGCTCTTTGAAACGCTTCAGCTTCCCGCACAAAAGAAAACGAAGAGTGGCTACAGCACGAATGCCGAGGTTCTTGAAAAACTCAAGATTTATCATCCGATAGTTCCGCTTATCCTTGAATACAGAAAGCTCGGAAAGCTTATCGGAACGTACGTTGACGGTCTTCTTTCTGCTACTGATTCCGAAGGAAAAATACACACATCCTTTAAGCAAGCCGCAACCGCTACGGGAAGACTTTCAAGTGCAGAGCCTAATCTTCAGAACATCCCGATAAAGAGTGAGGAAGGGAAGATACTCAGAAAGTTCTTCATTCCGTCCTCTCCCAATAACGTTCTTATTGACGCAGACTATTCACAGATCGAGCTCCGCCTTCTTGCCGATATATCGGGAGACGAGCGAATGATAAACGCATTCAACAGCGGCATTGATATACACACTTCCACTGCATCCGCAGTATTCGGGGTTGAGCTTGACGAGGTCACGCCCTCGCTAAGAAAACGAGCAAAGGCAGTGAATTTCGGTATTATGTATGGAATGGGAGAATTCAGCCTTGCAAATGATCTCGGAATATCAATGAAGGAAGCAAAGAGTTATATAGAAAGCTACTTTGCAAAATACCCCAAGATAACCGAATATTTTGATAGCACAAATACCTTTGCTTACGAAAACGGCTTCGTACAAACGACGTTTGGCAGAAGAAGATATATTCCCGAGCTTAAAGCATCAAATAAGATGCTTCGCTCATTCGGTGAAAGAGTCGCACGTAACAGCCCGATACAAGGTACCGCAGCAGACATCATCAAAATAGCAATGATAAACACCGGCAAGAGATTAAAGCTCGAATGTCCCGAGGCACGAATAATACTCCAGGTACACGACGAGCTTCTCGTTGAAGCTCCTTCCGATAAAAAGGATCTCGCAGCAAAAATCCTTAAGGAAGAAATGGAAGAAGCTGTAGCCTTGAGAGTATCGCTTTCGGTCGAGTGCGGCGTTGGAGACACGTGGTACGATTGCAAATGACGCAATCACAGTTATGAAAGGATGAATTTATGAAAAAAACAGCTATTTTCCTTATTTTTGCATTAGTTTTGAGCCTTTTGGCCTCATGTGTAAAAAGCGATATCACAGATACGCCGGTCGCACCCCCTACCGACACCGAGGAAGTAACCACACCCGCCCCGGACTACAACCAAATGACGGTAACAGCAACCGTCAAAGTCGACAACAGCATTCTCATGCTACGTGCTCACCGAGTAGAATCGAACGATCCTTACAAGGTAAACGCCGTTGCTACAAGCGAGGGGGTCTCGATTAACGGATATCAGAGCGGCACAGCTTCGCTCTTCGTTTACGATTGCTTTGATCACAAGGCTACCGTCCATCTTGATATAAACGAGGAAGCAAAGACAGTAACCGTTACAAGCGTCGACACGCCCAAAAGGTTCATAGAGGTATCCGATTTCGGAGCATCTCCCGAGGTTCAGGGTGACGACACAACAGCCGTACAAAAGGCTCTTGATATTGCAAAGCCGGGCGAAACGGTATACGTTTATCCCGGATTCTACAAGGTATCAACGCTGGTAATGCGAGAGGGCGTTACCCTTAAAATGTATAATGAGATGACCGATGCAACAAGCGGCTACTCCTCAGAGATATCAAAGGGTATGAGAGAGAACAAATACACCATTCTTTACAGAACTACCTTCGTAAACAATACGTACGGTCAAAAAGGTGCGGACGGATGCGATAATTTCACCATTTCGGGCGGAATATTGGATTCAAACTGCATGATCATTTTCGCATGTGCGGAAAACGCGCGTCTTGAAAACGTTATATTCAGGGATACCAACGCAGGCCATGCAATACAGCTTATGGGGTGTAAAAACTTTACCATTGACAACTGTATGTTTGCGGGATTCTACCCAAGCAACAGCATCGGCAAGGAAACCATACAGCTTGAACCATCACGTCCAAACGCCACGGGTGGTCCTCTTACCTTTGAAGAAGGCGAATTTTACTTTAACGAAAACATAACGATCAATCACTGCTATTTCGGAAAAAGCGACAAGGCAGGTCCTCATATAGTAGCGATAGGAGACCACGCCAACTGCGGCGGAGCAGACGTTACCCGATTGAGAATAACGAACTGTAAATTTGACGACTGCATATATTCCGCTGTACGCCATGCAAATCTCATCAACGTCGAGATAAGCGGAAACGAATTTATTGATACGAAGGACTACCCGTCGAAATTCACCGATATTCCTGCGTTTATCGTTTTCTATCATCATTCGGGATCCGTTTCTTATGTGGGTAAGGGCGATACAAAGATCACGAATTATATCGACTCAGAGCTCGCGGGAATGCATGACATTATAATCAAAAACAACACCTTTACGGTTGAAGCCGGTGGAGACAAGCACATAATCTACTATGATCACACC
>JAZSLE010000106.1:0-3049 GCA_045535215.1 Eubacteriales bacterium | reverse complement strand
AACTCCGAGCTCACCCTCAACGACGCAACCCTTATCGTGTGCGTACTCAACTACCTTCTTTGTGAGGGCGATGTTGTCCTCGAAGGAGTGGTGAGAACCGTCTATCATTACGGAGGTAAATCCACCGTCTATGCAAGACTTGCAGATCTCAAAGGAATCACCGTGGTCAAGGTGAAGAGCGAGGTCAACACCGGTATCCTCAACAGCTGCCTTTGCGAGACCCATGAGGTATGCGTGCTTTGCATACTTTCTTGCGCCTGCAGACACCTGAAGAATAACGGGGGACTTCTCCTCGGAAGCCGCCTCAGTGATAGCCTGAATTATTTCCATGTTGTTGATGTTGAAGGCACCGATAGCGTATCCGCCTGCATAAGCCTTCTTGAACATCTCTTTGGTTGTTACGAGAGCCATAGTTTTATCTCCTATTATAAAATTTTATACTGGTGTATTATATCATATTTCTATGAAAATTGATACGGATTGTAGTTAATTTTTTGTAAAAGGGAAATTTTACGTCAAAATGCGCTCAATACGTCGGATAATCGAGTCTCCATCCCTTTGCGGTGAGCTGTATTGCGAGAGTGATCTCGGACTTCACTCCGTCCTTTTCGGACATTACCGTAAAGGTAACGTAGTCTGCACGGCTCGGATTTATTATCTTCAGAGTCGTATAATCGTAGGTTCTCGGCTCGCCCTTAAGAAATACGGTGTTGTTTGCCGATACCTTTCCGGTCTCGCTCTCCTCAACCTTATACTTGAGAAGCATTCCGTCGCTGTCGGTGTACTTCGCTCTTACGATGCTTCCGGATATCGAGTCGTACTTACCCGTGAAGGTGACCTCGTATATCTGCGTAAGGTATTCGAGCGTGTATACCTCCTCTGCGGCATCCTTTATATCCTGCACGGAGAAGTATCCGGTCTCAAACGCTACGCACTCGTAGTTAGCAAACGGGGACTCCATCCTTTTCTCCACGGCAAGGCCCTCGCCGAAGAGTATCTCGTTTATCTCTACCGACTTATCCATAAGAGTTACGATGTCGGCACGAATCTCGGAAAGCTCGGGCGGGAACGAGCAGGAAGCGAGCGAAAGAGAAAGCGCAAGCAGAAGAATTGAAGCAAGTATTACTTTTATATTGCTTTTTTTCATTTCATTCGTCCTCCCGGTTGTTTTCATTAGTTTCATTAGTTTCATTGGTGTCGTCGGGCTCGGAGACCTCATCCTTAACTTCGGCATCCTCTTCGGTTGCGTCCTCTGTAACGTCTGCAGGCGCTTCCTCGGAAGCCTCGGGGGCTTCTGCAGGTACAACGACCTCATCCTCTGTCTTTTTCGCAGAATAGGACGAGAGAACGAAGCCGCAAAGCGGGATAAGGACTACCGCGTCCATAAGATACGAGAGATCCGAATAGGTCTTTGTGTAATAGGATACCACAATAGCTACCGAAAAGCTTATAGCGAATACGGGCGCCGCAAGAAGAGTTGCCGTTCTTGCTCTCGGACTTGTTTCGTTTGTGTCAAGCTCGGTTTTTGCGGTATAAAGCAGTGCGAGAGAAAGCGCAACGCAAGCAAGCTGAAGCTGTATCTTTATCGGGTCGTTCATTTCAACGCTACTGTCAAAATGCACCTCAACGCCTCTGAGGATGAGCATCATCGCGGGCAGAAGCGCGGCGAAGGATCTCCATTTGTTCGGCTTGTCGTTTCTGCCGAAAGCGTAGACCATAAGTCCCGCGAAGCTGAGCAGAGAAAATACCATGACCGCTATCATAAAGCCTGTCGTTCTCGCGGGCATGACCGAGATGTGCTCCGATTCAACCGAATACTGATTCCACATCATATACGCGTAAAAGAGGGAGGTGCAGGCACTGAAGGACGCAAAGAATCTGAACGCCGTAGAGTCGCGGTTGATAGAGTGCGAATGATCCTCTCTTTTCGTGACGATCGTCTGCAAGAAAAAGAGAAGTGCGGCAACGATCAGAAGAGCGTTACATATCGGGTCGAGTATCGCTCCGTGCTTGAAGTATCCTATATCCGCTTCAAATTCGGTGAGTATAGATACCGTACGGATAACGGTAACGGCCGCGGTAAGCACCGCACTCACAACGAAGAGAAGCTTCATATTCTTTATATATTTCATCTGTAGCTCCTTTGACTTACTGTTTCTTGACGGCTTGGCCTCTGATTACGACTTTGCCCTTTGCATCGATGACCGAATCCTCGAATATGATCTCGCCGACGCTGTCTGCGGTGATGCATCCGGAGCGTGGATTCTTGACCGAGAGAATGTCGCCCTTTATGTCCGCCTTTACGTCCGAATACTCAAATGAAAGGTCGGTGTCCACCATCTCGCAGTCTATGAGTCTGAGATTCTTGCAGTAGCAGAGCGGCTGTGTTCCGATTATCTTGCATCCGTCAAGCGTAAGCCCTTCGGAGAACCATCCGAGATACTCGCCCTTTACGACAGAGTTTCTTACGGTAACGTTCTTACTGTGCCAGAACGCGTCCTTCGTGTCAAGTATCGAATCCTCAATAGTAAGTCCGTCAACGTACTGGAAGGAATACTTTCCCCTGAAATTCATCTTCTTTACGGTTATAGACTTACTGTCGAAGAAGGCGTACGCACCCTCAAGCTGACATTCATACATACGTATGCCCTTACATTTCCATCCGAACTCCTCGGAGAATATCTTGCAGTCCTGCATTTCGGTATCGGTGCATTCTCTGAGTGCCTTGACCGAGTGGAATTCACAGTTGCTTATGTATCCGCGGTGGGAATACCAAATCGGCGCTCTTGACGTTTCAAAGAATTTGTCGTGCCAGAGGCCGTATCCTTCAACGTGCCAGAGCGGGTAGCGGAGATGAAGCTCGCATTCGCTGACCTTTATGTTTCTTGCCTCCTTGAGCGCGGACTCTCCGTCCTCTTCGCCCGAAAAGGAGCATTTACTCACAAGAGTATCCTTAAGACCGTAAAGCGCTCTTTCCTCACCAAAGGTCTGATTTGTGATAGGTTTTTTTATTACTGTATCCTTATTCATGTATACGTTCCTTTAAATA
>JAZSLE010000112.1:0-2531 GCA_045535215.1 Eubacteriales bacterium | reverse complement strand
AAGGTGTAAAGTATCAATTTGGAAATCAAATCTTAATAAGGGTGAAATAAAAATGTTGTATAATATACTGATCAATTATGCAAGGAAGGATACTCCTATGAAAAAAATAAGTATGATGGCACTGCTTCTCGTTGCCGTGCTTGCATTTTCTGCCTGCACCTCCCTCAATCCCACAAAGCAGGATCTTGAGGTCGTCGGAACAGTAAACGGACATGACGTGCATTACGTCGAATTCAGATTTTTCGTAATGAACTATAAAAGTGTTCTCGATGAAAAATACGGTGATATTTCGGGTAATGAGGAAAAGATAGCCGAATATGAGGCTGAATTGCTTGAGTACGTTTCTTCGGTTATAACACGTAACTATGCGGTAATGAAGCTTTGCGAGCAGTTCCAAGTCGACTACAACGCGCAGGCGCTTCTTGACGCGGTGGACGACTATATAGACGAGACGATAAATGAATTTGACGGTAAGAAGGCGTATAAGGAATCTCTTGAGGAGCAATTCCTTACCGACCGTTTCTTCAGATTCTATATCCAAATGTCTTATGCGGAAAACGAGCTTAAGTACGTTTTCGCTGACGACCTTGGCGTTATCCCCGGAACAGATGCCGAAATAGAGGAGTATATGGACAGTGACGAATTTATCTGCACGCGTCATATATGCATCTTCAAGGATACCGTTAAGAGCGATGCCGAAAAGACAAAGATAGAGATGATACTTGATGAGCTTGACGGCGGCGCTGATTTTGAAACGCTTATAGGCAAGTACAGTGAGGACTATCAGGACTCGGGCGACGGTCACTATTTCACGTACGGCGAAATGGATCTCGTTTACGAGGAGGCTGCATTTGCACTTGACGAGTATGAATACAGCGATATAGTTGAGACAGCATACGCATACTACATCATTATGCGCTTTGAAAAGGACGACGAGTATATGAAGGATAACCTTTCAAAGTTTAAGAGCCAGATACAGTATGCCCTCACTTACAATAAGGTAGCTGAGATCCAGGAGGACCTTACCTTTGTTATTAACGACTACTGTAAGTCGCTTGACCTTTACAAAATGAAATAATTTCTTGGGAGAATATAAACTTGTATAGCAGAAAAAGATACAACGGTGGCGTTACGGTAAAAAAGGACTATACCGTGCTTATAAGGATACTCATATCCATAGCGATCGCCGTGATCATATCCGTTTTTTTCTGCGTGGTGGGAATAACGCTCGGACAAAGAGTGATCTTTGAGGACGAAGGGGAAACGACACCGCAGACAAACGGCACGGACGAGGTGACGCTTCCCGCATTTACGCTCAAGGATGTGCCCGAGGCAAAGGCTGCGGATATCACGCTTGCGCAGAAGGGAGGAGTACCCTATAATACGGTAAGTGTACCTATTACCGACGAGAACGGAAAACTCATATATTTGTCGTCGGTGTACTCGCTTCTCTACGGAGACAGTGCACCGTCATCCATGAAAACGATAGACAGTGCCGTGGCAGATGCAAACATAAAGGCAAACAAAATATCACTTCGCTTTACTCCGTTTGATCTTGAGAACGATCCCGTACTCTCGGATGCATGCTCATTCGTGCTGTTCAAGGATCTTATCTCAAAGGACGTAGACGAAATAATCGTTCCGGTAGACGGCATCCGCCCCTCGCTTGAAAACAATATCCTTTCTACCGAGAGAGGTGATATCCTGCTTGGCGCATCCTTAGACGCCGATCTGCTTTTTGAGCCGGATCACGAGGAGACGATACGAAGATACTACAGTATATTTGATTTTGTTGTCCTCGAGCTTTCCCCCGATCTGATGCTCGGAATTCCCGAGGATACCGACACCGATACCGAAGTCACGCCTAAAGAAACCGAAGCGGAAACCGTCGACGGAGACGTTACGGACACTCCGGAATCTCCGGATAGCACGGTGTATTCAATCTTGCAGGCAAGTGCCCAAACGATAAAAAGATACTCGCTCCGCGTCAAAATATCCGTCCTTGAAGACGAGGTTGACAGCGTAATGTCTATGCTTGATGCCCTCGGTGTCGGAAATTATGAAATATACTCAAAATAAAAAATAGCCACGCGATTGATGAACTGCCCCCAATTGTACGGACAGCACAAAAAACACCCTTGTGGCAGAAAATCTTAAAATTCAGGTAATGAACTGACATCGCTTTTCAAGCGGTGTCAGTTTTGTTTTGCGTTGAATACGTTCATTATTGTAGAACTATTATTTGCGGATCTGCCTTTCTTCTTGATTCCTGCTATTGCTTGGTCTCCTGCTTTTAATCGTGGTATTGTTCTGTGTGGCGATATTCTCTTGGCATAAAAATCCCTCCTACGGTAGACATATTTCCGTTCTGCCGTAGGAGGGAAGCAATTGTCCGTTTTTAACGGACCTGTTCGATTTAAAGGTTGTCATTTCTTTTGTTTAAAAACACAAAACCTCGGAAATATCCGGAATAATGACGCCATCGTCATCACCGACTACCGCTTACACCATACCCCATAGAGCGTTTTCGT
>JAZSLE010000067.1:0-3921 GCA_045535215.1 Eubacteriales bacterium | reverse complement strand
GCTTGGCCTCCGACTTCCCAGACCCCCGTTTATGAAGGCATGATCGTAGGCGAAAACTTTAAGTGTGAGGATATTGTTGTTAATTTCTGCAAGAAGAAGCAGCTTACCGCTATCCGCTCCGCAGGTGCGGATGAAGCGCTCAGACTCGTTCCGCCCGTTATATTCAGCCTTGAGCAGGCAATCGAATTTATCGCAGACGACGAGCTTATCGAGGTCACACCGAAATCCATAAGACTTCGTAAGAGAATACTCAATACAGAGCTTCGTCTCAAAGCCAAAAGTAAGCAGAAAAAGGGACTCACCGAATAAAAAAACGTCTTGGAATTTCCGAAGCGTTTTCCTTAAGGGAGAAGAATATGATAACACCTAACAAATTTGCAAAAAACGTTGAAATACATCCAACCAAAAAGTATTCCGAGCAAAACCGCGCGTGGCAGGGCGCTCCTTCGATAGAGAGAACTCCCGCAGGAAGACTTTACGTTGCCTTTATGAGCGGCGGAATATACGAGCCCGACCCGAGAAACTGCTGCCTTGTAATATACAGCGACGACAACGGCGACAGTTGGTCCGAGCCCCTGTTCTCTATTGAAAGCAAACACGATGAGCATATCCGCGCCTTTGAGCCTCAGTTCTGGCTTGATCCCGATAACAAGTTGTGGATGTTCTGGGCGGAAACACCCTACCTTCCCGAGCTTTCCCTTCCCACCTACGAGCAAAAGATAGATATGGAAAACGATTCCGAATATCATCTTCTTGAGGATAAAGTAAGAACGTATGCCTCCGTATGCGAAAATCCCGATTCCGACACTCCCGTATGGAGCGAGCCGAGATATATGTTCAACGCAGTAATAAGAAACAAGCCTTTAGTTTGCAAAAACGGACGTTGGATATTCCCCACCTATCTCACAGGCCCCCGTGACTACTACGAAATATACTATACTGACGATAAGTGCGAAAGCTTCAAGACCTCGCGTTGTTACGGAAGAACGTTGAACAGAGCATACGACGAGCCGTCCTTACATTACACCACAGACGGTCGCATCGCTATGGTAGTTCGCACGACCCCTCCCGTGTATAAAATAATGCTCTCATCCGACGACGGTGAAAGTTGGACCTCTCCCGAGCCCTTTACCGATGCAGCATCCGAGCGTCCCTGCACAAAGAATCTCAAGTGCGGCGGAACGATAATGATACTAAGTATAGATAAAAAGGTCAGAACAGGTCTCCGTCTTACCTACTCCGAGGACGGATACTCCTTCAAGAATCTCTTCCCGATAGACGACAGAGAAAGAATTTCATATCCGGACGTAGCTGAGGATGAAAACGGAACGCTTTACGTCGCTTACGACAGAGAAAGAAACAACAAGATAAGAAAGAGCCGCGTTACCGGATATTCCGAGGCAGCAAAAGAAATACTCTTCGCAAGAATACCGAGAAGCGCGATCGAGAGCGGTACTCCCAATGAGGACACGGTCCGCGCAAGAGTAATAACGAAAGCGCGAATAAATGCTCTTGACAATCAATATACAAAATAAAAAATGGCCGCAGATATTCTCTGCGGTCAATTTTTATTTACTTTTCTTTATCCTTGCGGATATTTTATCGTAAACGATCATAAACGGCGGAATGAATATGAGCACCATCGCGAGATAGATAAACGCGTTACCTATGTGCGTGTAAAGAGTCTTTACACTGCGCGCACTCACGTCTGCCGTAACGTATCCTTCGCAAAGCGGAGGCTCAAGATCAAGTATAACTCCGCGCGGATCTATTATCGAGGATATGCCTGTGTTAGCACTTCTTATGACATATCTTCCCGTCTCACAGGCACGTATCTGTGCCTGCGCGTTATGCATATATACGCCCGACGAATCAAAGAACCATGAGTCGTTCGTTCCTATAACGATGATCTCCGCGCCGTCCCTTGCCGCCTCAAGCGATACCGTTTCGTATATCGTGTCAAAGCAGATAAGCGCACCTATCTTACCGTATTTAGTATCAAAGAGCGCGCTGTCCTCTCCGGGTGTAACGTCATCCGAGAGCATGGATATATCGTTGAGCATCGGGAAGACCACACTCACGAAATCACGCATCGGAACGTATTCTCCAAAGGGAACAAGCTTTCTCTTAAAATAAAAGCTCTCGAGATCCACATTACCGTCGCTGACGTAAGCAAGAGCGTTATACGTATTTGAATCATCGCGATTTATACATCCGTAAAAGATATCGATACCGTATTTTTTGCTCAATGACTCAACGCATTCACGCGCGGAGGGACTGTGTACCGAATATGGGAACACCGACTCAGGCCATACGACGAGCGTAGCGCCTTCACTTGCCGCGAGCTCTGTAAGTCTCGTGTATCTTTCTATCGTAATGCGCGTTGAGCTTGCACTCCACTTCTCCTGCGACGCCATATTTCCCTGTATAGCGGCCGCCTTTAGGCTCTCTCCCTCACCCACGAAGGAAAGTGCATATCCTCCGATACCCATTGCGAGTATCACCGAGAAGGAAACGAGCGCGAGGGCAGGCGCACGTCTTGAGCGATAGATCAAAGCATAAGCCAAGGCGGCGTTTATGAGAACGATCGCAAAGGTCAAAAAATAGCTTCCGAAAAAGGATACCGACGAAAGTATCACCGGATTCCCCGTTTGCCCTATCGCAAGTCTTCCCCACGGAACTCCCGTAAAGAAATGCGTCTGCGTCCATTCGAATACCGCATATGAAAGAGCAAATGCAAGCATGGGCGCAAATCTGAAGCGAGAGAGCCGCTTTGCTCTCTTACAAAAAAGAGTAAATACGAACGTAAAGCCACCCGCAACGGCAGCGATAAGCGGAAGACCGAGACTTGCAAGAAGAATAACGCACAATGCGTAGAACTCGCTGAGTCCCGTAAAATCCAACGGATACATCGACCAGAACCAGTGATATGCCATAACGTAAAGGTACATAAAGAACGCGACACCGTAAAAATATGCGCTCTTGTATGTGGTCCTCTCGTCAGACACTATCGCGTCTATCGCAATGATAGCGGGAATAAACGATATCCACTGCAGCACGCCGAGCTTTCCGGGGAATATAAGCGTAAGTCCCATAAGAACTCCACCGCAAAGCAGAAGAAGATGTCTGTATCTTCTCAAAGAAAGCAACGATCTCATTTTCCTTGCTCAAACTCCTTCATAAACCAGATATTTTCCTTAGGAGCGCAGAATTCACGTCCCGCAAGGTAATCAAGCGGGGTAGCCTGCTTCTCGGTGTCAAAGCTGAATATAAGCTTGTAGGAATACAGCGCCTGATACTTATATCCGCGTGAGCGGTCGTCTCGGTTGACCGAATATTTTCCGTCGCCGAGCAACGGATGCCCAATGTGAGCCATATGAGCTCTTATCTGATGCGTTCTGCCTGTATACAAGCGCACCTCAAGCAATGAAAGATCTCTATTGAACGAAAGCACTCTGTATCCGGTGATTATCTTCTTATAGCCTTCCTTGAAGGTGTCTGTAACGTCTACGGTATTGTCGTCCGAATCCTTCTTCAGATATGCCTCCATTTTCTTGCTCTGCTCCTTCATTCGTCCGTGAACGGCGCAAAGATAAAATTTAGACATCTCACCGAGCTTTATCTTCTCGTTCATAATGCGCAAGGCCATAGCGTTCTTTGCGGCAATAACTATACCGCCCGTATTTCTGTCTATACGGTTGCAAAGCGCGGGAGCAAAAGAAAGCTCGTCCCTCGGATCGTACTCGCCCTTTTGGGCAAGATAAGCCTTCACGTGCATTATGAGCGTGTTCTCGCCGCCCTCCTTGTCCTCGTGAACGAGAACGCCCGGGCGCTTGTCGAGGAGCATCACGTTTTCATCCTCATATATTACGGAAAGCTTAGGCACAATACGGTAAAGTGCCTCAACGTCCTTTTCCGGAA
>JAZSLE010000195.1:0-5086 GCA_045535215.1 Eubacteriales bacterium | reverse complement strand
CCTCCGACTTCCTGCCCCATAGAGCATCTGCTCGATTGATTATATCAAAGATACTTCTTAACTGTGTCGGACGCAACTTCCTCGGGAATGGAAGAGGTCATAACTATGTTTACAGAATACTTCTCTGCAAGCTCCTCGATCTCTGTAAGGAGTTTGTCAAAGGAATCTGTATCGTTACCGCATATCTTAAGAGCGGAGTCAACAAAAATATCAGTAATGTCGTGGTTGCCCGCAAGGATTCCGGAAACGAATCCGAACAAAGCCTGTGCGTCAAATACGAGATATTCGTTAGTATTGATAAGACGAATCTGGTGCTTTACGTCATATCTGAGCTTTACTCCCTTTTCTATGCAAACAACAGAACCGTTTGATTTTTCAAGCGCTGCGTTAGCCATTTCTATAAGTGTTTTGGTTTTGCCTGTACCTTTTACACCGATGATTAATTTAACCATAATTTTTTCCTCCGTCGTTAGAGTTGTTGTATTAATTATACACTATTTTCGTTTAAAAATCAATAGTATTTTTAATGAAACTTGTTATTTAACACTTAGTTCAACTTTTGTGCAAGTTTTTCTCTAAGTTCCTCGTATCCGGGCTTGCCGAGAAGAGCGAACATGTTTTTCTTGTATGCCTCAACACCGGGCTGATCAAAGGGGTTAACGCCGAGCATATATCCGGAGATAGCGCAAGCAAGCTCAAAGAAGTATATAAGCTCACCGAGGTTGAACGCGTCTCTCTTTTCAACGTTGAGCACAACGTTGGGAACTCCGCCGTCGTTGTGTGCGATAACGGTACCCATCATAGCGTAGCTGTTTATTTCGTTGAGGTCCATACCTGCAAGGAAGTTGAGAGTGTCGATGTTTGCGGAATCGTTGGGAACCTTGCATACGTTCTCGGTCTCGTTTATTGCGACGACCGTCTCAAACATGCTTCTCATACCGTCCTGGATGTACTGACCGAGCGAGTGGAGGTCGGTGGAGAATACAACGCTTGAGGGATAAAGTCCCTTGTTGTCCTTCCCCTCGCTTTCGCCGAAGAGCTGCTTGAGCCACTCGTTGAACATGAGCATATAGGGTTCGTATGCAACGAATATTTCCATAGACTTTCCTTTTCTGAGGAGTATGTTTCTTATAGCAGCATATTTGTAGCAGTCGTTATCGTTGAGATCCTCGGAGGTGTACTTATCCATAGCGGATGCCGCACCTGCCATAAGAGCGTCGGTGTCAACACCGGAAACTGCGATGGGAAGAAGTCCTACTGCTGTAAGAACCGAGAAGCGTCCTCCGACGTCATCCGGAACAACGAAGGTCTCGTAGCCCATTGTGTCGGCAAAGGACTTAAGCGTTCCCTTAGCCTTGTCTGTTGTGATGAAGATCCTCTCCTTGGAGCCTTCAACACCGTACTTGCTTTCAAGAAGCTCTCTAAAGAGTCTGAAAGCGATAGCGGGCTCTGTTGTGGTTCCCGACTTGGAGATAACGTTTATGCAAACGTCCTTGCCCTCACAAATTGCGAGAAGCTCGTTCATAGATGTAGCGCTTATGTTGCAGCCCGAGAAGTAAATGTCGGGTGTGTCCTTCTTGATGTTGTTGTAAAGAGGGCTCTTGAGAAACTCGATTACGGCTCTTGCACCGAGGTAGGAGCCACCGATACCGATAACTATAAATACGTCGCAGGACTTTTGTATTTTTGCGGCAGCCTTCTTTATTCTTGCATACTCTTCCTTATCGTACGCTACAGGAAGATCCATCCATCCGAGGAAGTCGTTGCCCGCACCGGTCTTCGAGCGAAGAAGCTGTGCTGCAGCCTTTACCTGTGTGGAAACGTGATCGTATTCCTTTTCATTTATAAAATCACTGAGATATTTTGTGTTTAACTTGAGAGACATTTTCACATCCGCCTTTCATAATGATCCTGTATGTTCAGGTTTTAGCTTTTTCAACATCTTTATACAAAATGTGAGTATATTAAATTAATTATAGCACACGCTCATCATATTTTCAATTACAAGAAAAGCAAAAAGATATATTGGACATAATGTGAGTTAAATAAACCACACAGCCAAACGTTACGCCAGCATAAGAACGCGCATTATCATTCGCAAAAGCACCTCGAGAAAGGATATCCTTTCTATATCCTCGGATGCGTATATTTGTGCTCTTCCGATTTCCTTTCCGTCGAGCGTAAATGTCAGCTCTCCGACGCTGTCTCCCTGTTTCGTGGGCGCGGGCAGACTTTCGGGAAGAGTGGCGCTTATTTTCACCGAATCTGCCCTTCCGCGAGGTATCAATGCATAAAGATCGTCTGCGTATACGTTGCACGTGTCACTTACTCCGCCGACCACCTTTATTCCGTCGTGAGTGAATTTCGGTGAGGAATAGAGGGAGTAGGTTGCAAATCCAAAATCGAGAAGCGACTTTGCACATTCGTTTCTTACGTCGCGGGACGGTGCCCCCATTATTACCGCTATCAGATGCATCCCGTCTCTCATAGCGGTCGCGCTTATACAAAATCCCGCTTTTGAGGTAGATCCGGTCTTCAATCCGGTCGCGCCCTTATAGAAGCGCACGAGTCTGTTTGTGTTGGTGAGGCCGAACTCACCGTTTCTTATCGTGTCCATCCAAGTTGATGAGTATTCAAGCACCTTCGGATGCTTTAGCAGCTCGCGCGACATAATTGCTATGTCCATAGCGCTTGTAACGTGATTTACCGTGGTGTCGTCAAGACCGTTCGTGTTCTCAAAATTCGTGGCGGTCATACCGAGCTCACGTGCACGCTCATTCATCCTTTTTACGAATGCCTCCTCGCTTCCGCTGATATGCTCCGCAAGAGCGAGGGACGCGTCGTTTGCACTCGCTATCATAACACTTTTGAGCATATCGTTTACGCTCATCTGCTCGCCTTCCTTCAGAAATATCTGAGATCCGCCCATTTTCGTGGCGTTATGGCTCGCGGTGACGGTGTCATCAAGTGAAAGTCTGCCCGCCGTGATTTCCTCCATGCATAAAAGCGCAGTCATTATCTTTGTGACCGATGCGGGCGGAAGGGGCTCGTTTTCATTCATTGCACAGATGACTCTTCCCGTTTTTGCTTCCATAAGGACCGCACTCTTGCAGTCAAGCGTGAAGGGAAGAGTATCTACCGATTCAAATCCGCCTATCGGTCCCGATGCAATCGCGGGAGATACGGCGAGTGTAAGCGTCAGTAAAAGCACTGCTATTGAGAGAATTATTCGTAGCTTTGTTTTCATGTGGTGGTTCCTTTCGCATTTATTGTTTACTTACGGCTTGTAAACTATATGCGAACGTGTCTCGGATAATTACGGATAAATAAAAAACGCTCCGTTTGCGTAACGAAGCGTTTTTATCTTCATTTTATTGCATCGCGCATTTTTGCGATGTTTGCGTCCAACGTACCTTCCTTTGAGTAAAGACTCGACGTTCCTGCGACAAAAATGTTTGCTCCCGCGTCGCTCATCAGTCTTGCGTTTTCGAAGGAAACGTTTCCATCACATTCTATCTCAACGTCGGTATAGCCCTTTGAATCGAGAAGCTCTCTGCAGCGTGTGATCTTGCCAAGAGTTTGCTTTATGAGCTTCTGACCTGCAAATCCGGGGTTGACAGTCATTATGAGCACCGCGTCCACGTCAGGAAGTATCTCCTCAAGCACGCAAAGAGGTGTTCCGGGATTGAGGGCTATCATAGGTCTGCCGCCCATTTTTCTTATCTTTGAAAGCGCCGCCTGAACGTGCTTGCACGCCTCGTAGTGAACGGCTACGTAATCACCCTCGCGTATTTCAAACCAATCGAGCTTTTGTTCGGGATCGGTCACCATAAGGTGAATATCGAGTGGGATATCCGTTGCGGCGTGAAGCCTTTTTATTATATCGGTTCCGAGCGTATAATTCTGAACGAAAACGCCGTCCATAACGTCTATATGAAGATATTCTATGTTGCCCTGCTCAAGCTTTTTTAACTCGCTTCCGAGATCAAGCAGATCTGCGCACATGAGCGAAGGCGATATTTTTTTTGTAAGTTCCACGGCGATTCTCCTTTGCCTTTCGTACTGTGAATATTATAGCACAGGCAGGGGGTGAATGTCAATATGAAACGGCGTTGTTTTATCTTCTAAAAGTTTTTCTTAAGTGTAAAATTTCTTAAAGACGGTGATGGTATCCACTCTGCATGTTGACAAGTTGCTCCTTTTTTAGTATAATATTATACGTTGAATATAAAGTTATCGCAAACGGAGTGCGTTATGAAATACGTAAACGATAAAAAAGTTACATCCTACAGAAGCAGTATAAACAGATGCATGTACACCATGCTCTTGTTCTTTGCTTTGTTTTTGGTTCTGTTTTCAATGCAGCAGATGATATCAAGAGCCTTCGATCCGTTGTTTACGGACGTGGGAAGCGAGGTCTTCTATTCTCTTACCTACGGAGTGGCATATCTTCTTGCGTTTATGCTCCCCGTTATACTTTTTAAGTCAATATACAGAAAACAGACCTACTATCCTGTTGCGGCGTCTCCCGTTCTCCCGAAGGGAACTGTAAGGATATGCTTTGCGGCGATAGCTATCGTTTTTCCCGCGGCTATACTTAACTCCGAGATAATGTCTGTGATATACTCTATCATCGGAGTTACACCCGATATGTCGGTGTACGAATCCGAGATAAACGGAGCGCACAGCTTCGTGCTTCTCTTTATACAGTATGCTATAATTCCCGCACTTTGCGAGGAGTTTCTCTTTCGCGGGGTCATTCTTAAGAATCTTCTCCCGTACGGAAAGACGGTAGCTGTAGTTGCTTCAGCCGTGATGTTCGCACTTATGCACCAAAATCTCGCTCAGTTTTTCTATACGTTCATCGCCGGACTCGTTCTCGGATACGTGTTCCTTTTGTCCGATTCTATATGGTGCGGCGTGCTGATACATTGCTTTAACAATCTTCTTTCGGTGTTAGCCTCCGACTCAAAGCGCACCAGCGCACCTGCCAGCAGAATCTGGGGCACCAGCAAAAGTGGCACTATATTGAGCGCCACTCGGTCAGACCGCACAAAGGCAGATACCATGAGGGAGAGCGCTATAC